>NZ_CDRRTB010000106.1:0-4546 GCF_977045075.1 Peptostreptococcus sp.
TTGCAGAAGCCCCCATTTCCATAGCCTCGCAGGCCTGAGATGGTCTACCTATACCCGCATCTACAATTACTGGCAGGTCTATCTCATCTATCAAGATTTGTATAAAGTCTTTGGTAGCCAAGCCCTTGTTTGATCCTATTGGAGATCCAAGTGGCATTATACAAGCTGCTCCTGCATTTTTCAGGTCCCTGGCCACATTTAGGTCTGGGTACATATATGGCATGACTATAAAACCCTCCTTGGCTAGGATTTCTGTAGCCCTTATAGTTTCCTGATTGTCTGGTAGCAGGTACTTTGAGTCCCTGATTACCTCTATCTTTACAAGGTCACCACAGCCACACTCTCTTGACAGCCTGGCTATCCTAACTGCTTCTTCTGCATTTCTTGCCCCAGATGTATTCGGTAAAAGGGTAACCCCCTCAGGTATGTAGTCTAGTATATTTTCAACCTGGCCTCCTACTGCCCTCCTCAGGGCTAGTGTGATAATTTCTGCTCCGGCATACCTTACTGCACTATCTATTAGGTCTAGGGAATACTTGCCTGACCCCAATATAAATCTAGAATTAAATTCTCTACCTCCGATTATCAGCTTATCTTCCATACTTATTTCCTCCCTAATTATATTTTTTATTAATACATTTACTCGACATTATATACTTGATACTTACTTTTTCTCCAGACCCATAAGTAACCTTATTATTATATTGGCCTGGTGACCTGCACAAATGCTGACCCTTGGTGCCATCATTCCTGGTGTAAACTCAAAGTCAGACTTCTCATCTCCACATAGGTACAGCCTAGAGAGCTTCCTTTGAGTCCTAATCAAGTTGGCATCGTCTAGACCAGCCATACCTGAAGCAGCTACTACTAGCTTATCCTCAGAATTGGCCAGGACTTCTGTAACCACCATAGACTTGGTGGCTGGATCATCTAGGGCCTCACATATTATGTAATTCTCCTCGACTAGGGCCATAATATTGTCTCTAGCTATCCTTACATCTATGACCTCAAGGTCTATAAAGGGGTTTATGGACCTGATAACCTCTACCAGGGCCTGGGTCTTTTTCATGCCTATATGGTCTAGACTATAGGCCTGTCTGTTGAGGTTTGAGGCCTCCACATGGTCAAAGTCGACCAGGACCAGCCTACCTATACCAGACCTGGCCAGGTAGACCCCTATATTAGACCCCAGTCCTCCCAGTCCAAGTATACATACACTGGACCTGGCCAGAACCCCGTCTGGATCACTTATATTTCTCTTAAATATATCCTGAGGACCTAGGTCCCTTCCACCTATACTTATATTTTCTAGTCCCTTGTACAGACTTCTCTTTAATCCAAGGCTACTTCCTTGTTCTGTCCTAGACATTTCAAATTTAAACCCTATCTTAACCACCTCCTACAAAGCAAACTATCTCCACCCTATCATACTCATTGATTATATAGTCTCCATAGGTCCCTCTTTTTATAATTGTCCCATTTACCTCTACGGCCAGCCTTTTTAAATCGAAGCCTTGATCATGCAAATATTCAAGCAGACTTTGACCTTCCACCAAGACTTCTTTCCCATTTATAATCGCCATATATTCACCCTCCTCTTTCCTATCTCTGTTCATTTTTTCCAAAAAAAAACGCACGAAGGAAACCTACACCCGTGGTGGTGTACCCCTTCGTGCGACGTTAATCAACACTCTGCTATTATTCTACTATATTTTTCCTACAAATACAATAGGAAATCGATATTTTAAACGATTTTATTGACTAAATATAACAACTTTAATCAAATTTCTATTGTATTTCTTTCATACAAAAAACCGACCTAAGAATCAGACTTGGTCTCCCCTCCTAGGTCGGCTGAATTTTAATGTATTCAATTAGAATTTATGCCCAATAGTCAAGGTCATCAGGATCTATGCCTATAGACTTGGCATGGAATTCAGGCTCCCTGCCTTCTCTTCTCTGTTCTTCATAGTTCTTAAGTGCCTTAACAGCTACTCCACCTAAGATTACACAGCAAGGGATATTTATAAGAGCCATCAAGCCCATTGTAATATCAGCTAGGGCCCAAGCTGCATCCATTGATATAATTGCACCAAAGAAAACTACTAAAGAAGCAATCACATAGAATATCTTCATAAATTCATCACTTGGCTTCTGGTTGCCATTTAGGTAAGCTAGGCCTGTTTCACAATAGTAAAGGTTACCTATCAATGTAGTGAAGGCAAACATAATCATTGCTATTGTGATGAATAGAGGTCCAAACGATCCAAATATAGGACGTAATGATTCCTGTACCATTGGAGCACCAGCTAGTTCAGGCTTGATTCCCACACCACTGATTAGTATCATAAAAGCAGTTGCTGAACAGATTAGGATAGTATCTATATATACAGATAAGAACTGCACTAGACCCTGCTTAACTGGGTGAGATACCTCTGCTGAAGCTGCTGCATTAGGAGCAGAACCAACACCGGCCTCATTTGAGTAAAGACCACGCTTGATACCATAAACTAGACAAGATCCTGCTAGACCACCTGCAAATGACCTACCACTGAAGGCGTCTGTAAATATCATCTTGAATACATCTGGTAACATTCCTATATTTAAAACTAGTACTATGATTGAAACTAATACATAAACTATACCCATGAATGGAACTAAAATCTCTGTTACACGGATCATACGCTTAGCACCACCAACAATAGATACGAAAACTGCAAGGGCAATAATTGCACCTATGATTTTTGGTGTTACACTTGGGTTATAGAAACCATAAACTGAGAATGTAGACTGTAGGTTATAAGAGCACAACAGGTTAAATCCAAAACCATATGTCACTACCAAGCATACTACGAATATAGTTGCAAGTGTCTTGCTCTTTAAAGCTGTTTCTATATAGTAGGCTGGACCACCGTAGCAACCACCCTTTTCATCCCTACGCTTGTAGATCTGGGCTAGTGTAGATTCTACAAAGGCTGTTGCTGAACCAACTATAGCTAGGACCCACATCCAAAAGGCTGCACCAGGACCACCAAGTACTATGGCTGTAGATACACCAACGATATTACCAGTACCTACACGAGATGCCGTAGAAACCATCAAGGCCTGGAAAGAAGAAACCTGTCCCTTTTCACTTGGCTTTTCCTTTACGGCTCTAATAGATTCTGGAAATAATCTAAGCTGGACAAACTTTGTCCTAAAACTGAAATAAATACCTGCCACCGCTAGTACTACTATCAAAATAGGATAGTACATAACGTCATCGATTTTTGTCAATAATTTTGTCAATAATTCTAAAATAAGTCATTCCTCCCCTTTTGCAGAATAAGATATCTCAACCGTCATCCTAATTAGGTACTGTTATTAGATACCAATACTCTGAAATTTAACATATTTATTACTAATTTATTCCACAATAATATTATCCTATAAACAGGGTAAAATTGCAAGTAGAAAAATAAATATTTCAAAAAAAAGCATTTGCCTATCATTCTTTTTATAAAAAATGAATAACATTATGCATTTTTAGTCATATCTAAAATATTTATATATTATCGAGGTCTTTTTTTGAAAGTTACGCATAAATAAATTCATAAATCATGGGTATTCCAGACATAAATGAAATAAAAATTTCAATTGTGTCAATAGGATAAAATTATCATAATTTGCAATAGTAAGTTGAACTTGGTTATTTTTTTCTTCCCATTTTAAAAGCCCTCCTATGATAATTGTTTTACCATAGAAGGACTTATTTTAATTTACAGTTTTTTGCATACTATATCATATTTAATCTACTGATTTAAACTATCACCAATCTTATTTGATAAGAGGCTATACTCCTTGCCTAGATTCATCGTTCTGCAAGTAGTATAGTAGGGTCCCAACTATTTTATTACGTCACACTTCATATACTTTCTAAGGGCTTCCGGAACCACTACGCTACCATCAGCCTGCTGGTAGTTTTCAAGTATAGCAGCAAGAGTTCTACCAACTGCCAAACCTGATCCATTTAGAGTGTGTACAAATTCAGTCTTGGCATTTCTATCCCTCTTAAATCTGATGTTGGCCCTTCTTGCCTGGAAGTCTTCAAAGTTTGAACAAGAAGAAATTTCTACATACCTGTTGTAGCTTGGCATCCAAACCTCTAGGTCATACTTCTTGGCAGCAGTAAAGCCTAGGTCTCCTGTACATATCTTAACCACCCTATATGGTAGGCCTAACAGCTGTAGCATCTTTTCAGCATCATTAGTCAAAGTTTCTAATTCCTGGTAAGAATCTTCTGGCTTAACAAACTTAACTAGCTCTACCTTGTTGAACTGGTGCTGTCTAACTAGACCCCTAGTATCCCTACCAGCTGATCCGGCTTCAGACCTGAAGCATGGAGTGTAGGCACAGTGCTTGATTGGAAGCTTGTCCAAACTCAATATTTCATTGTTGTAAAGGTTAGTTACTGGAACTTCTGCAGTTGGTACCAAGAAGTATTCTAAACCTTCTAGCTTGAACATATCCTCTTCAAACTTAGGTAACTGGCCAGTACCTATAAAGC
>NZ_CDRRTB010000107.1:0-4538 GCF_977045075.1 Peptostreptococcus sp.
GAGTTTTTGAAGGGGGCTCAAATTTCACTGGACCAGGCTAAAAAACACCAGGTCAGCCTGGCTATACTAAAGGAATCCAGTCCATCATGTGGTGGTAACAAGATATATACAGGCAGGTTTGAAGGCCAGAAGAAGAAAGGACAGGGAGTAGCGGCTGCCCTCCTAAGAAAAAATGGTATAAGAGTAATAACAGAAGAAGATATTTAATACGTGAACCTAATAATCGTTTTTATGAAGCTGTTGGCAAGTAAGATTATATAGGAAATAAGCCTAAAGTATTGAAAAAATAAAAAAAATGGTATATCATATAGTATTGAGGAAAGAAGAGCAATTATATTACTATAGATAAATTTATTGGAGGAAGACTCATGGCAGATTTTAAAAAGTTGATATCTGAGAGCCTAAAGTCAGAAATAGAAGACTTGACTCTTGAAGAGATAGCAGCCCTTATAGAAGTACCACCAAACAAGGAAATGGGAGATTATGCCTTCCCTTGTTTCAAGCTAGCAAAGGTATTTAGAAAGGCTCCAAATGCAATAGCAGAGGACTTGGCAGGTAAGATTCAGCCAACAGATGATATAAATAAAATTATAAACCTAGGAGGCTATGTAAATTTCTTTGTAAATAAGGAAAGTCTAGCCAAGAAGGTAATTAACCAGGTTTTAACTGAAAAGGAAAATTACGGTAAGAGTGAATTTGGTAAGGGTAAGACTGTAGTAGTAGAGTTTTCATCTCCAAATATAGCAAAACCTTTCCATATAGGTCACGTAAGGACTACTGTAATCGGTAACGCCCTAAGCAAGATTTACGCTTCACAGGGATACCATGTTGAAAAGCTAAACCACCTAGGTGACTATGGTACCCAGTTTGGTAAGCTAATAGTTGCCTACAAGCTGTGGGGTGACAAGCAGGCAGTGGAAAATGATCCAATAAAGGAATTATTGAAATTATATATTAGGTTCCATGACGAGGCTGAAACTAAGCCAGAAATGGAAGATGAAGCAAGAGAGTGGTTCACTAAGCTAGAAAATGGTGATGAAGAGGCCAAAGACCTATGGCAGTGGTTTAGGGATGAAAGTTTGAAGGAATTTTCAAGAGTTTACAAGCTATTAGACATAGACTTTGACTCATATGTTGGAGAATCTTTCTACTCAGACAAGATGCCAGCAGTAATAGAAGAATTGAAGGAAAAAAATCTATTGGAAGAATCTGATGGTGCCATGATAGTAAATCTAGAAGATAGCAAGCTACCACCAGCCCTTATACAGAAGAGGGATGGTTCTACACTTTATCTAACAAGAGACCTAGCGTCTGCCTTCTACAGAAAGAAGCTATATGACTTTGACAAGTCTATATATGTAGTAGGCTCGCAGCAGGAGCTACATTTCAAGCAGTGTTTTGAAATAATTAAGAAGATGGGCTATGAATGGTATAAGGATATGATTCATGTTCAATTTGGTATGGTTGCCCTAGAAGAGGGAACTATGTCAACTAGAAAGGGAAGGGTAGTCTTCCTTGAAGATGTTCTAAACCAGGCTATAGACAGGACTAGACAGATAATTGATGAGAAAAATCCAGAAGCAGAAAATATAGATGAGGTTGCAAAGGCAGTAGGTGTAGGTGCTGTAGTCTTCCAGGAACTATCCAATAGTAGGATTAAGGACTACACATTCTCATGGGATAGGACACTTAGCTTTGAAGGTGAGACTGGACCATATGTTCAGTATACACATGCTAGGTGTTGTGCTGTGCTAAGAAAGGCTGACCAGCCAGTAAGTGCAGACATTAATTATGAACTCCTATCTGACCAGGATGCAGCAGATGTTCTAAGTGTATTAGAAAACTTCAACAAGAGTTTAATGACTGCTATGAAGAAGAACGAGCCACATATAGTGACTAGGTTTGTACTTGACCTAGCTCAGGCCTTCAACAAGTTCTACCACAACAGTCCAATCTTGGTTGACGATGCAGACCTAAGGGCAGCAAGACTAGCCCTAGTTGAAGCGACTAGACAGACAATAGAAAATGCCCTAAAGATTTTAGGTATGAAGGCTCCTCAGAAGATGTAGTGGAGGGGCGAGAGCCGGCTTAAATTGCTAGGCTGTCTCTGTGTGAGATAGTTAAAAGCTAAACAAGTTTTAAATGTGTAAATCAATCATTTTGATTTAAATAAAAAATTTTAGGAGGTATTATAAAATGACTACTTTTATAATTGGATTAGTTATACTAATTGGTGGTGGCATAGCCTATGGTAAAGTCTGTGAAAAAGTCTTCGGACCAGATGATAGACCAACTCCAGCTGTTAGTATCAACGACGGTGTAGACTATGTTCCTATGAAGCAGAGCAAGAATGCACTTATTGAATTACTTAATATTGCAGGTACAGGCCCAATCCTAGGACCTATCCAGGGTATCCTATTTGGACCTATAGCATTCCTATTGATACCAATAGGTTGTGTACTTGGTGGAGCAATGCATGACTATTTCTCTGGTATGATTTCTATCAGATCTAATGGTAAGCAGATGCCAGCACTTATTCAGGACCACCTAGGTAACAAGGTTTATAAGGTATACAATATCTTCATAATCCTTCTAATGGTTCTAGTTGGTGCCGTATTTATCTACACACCAGGAGACCTTGTAGTTGCCAGTGTATTAAAGCAGCAGGCAGTAAGCTCAAACCCAGTAGTTTGGGTAGTATATGCGATTATATTCTTCTACTACTTAGCAGCTACTCTATTCCCAATAGACAAGATAATCGGTAGAATTTACCCAATATTTGGTGCAGTTCTATTATTATCAGCAGTTGGTATATTCTTTGGCCTATTCTTCAAGGGATATCACCTAGACAATGTAACTGCAGCTAACTGGATGGGTGTTCATCCTAAGGGAACTCCATTACTACCAATATTCTTCGTAACAGTTGCATGTGGTATAGTTTCAGGATTCCACTCAACTCAGGCTACACTAATTGGTAGATCTGTTTCAGATGAAAGAGAAGGTAGAAAGACTTTCTACGATATGATGATACTAGAAGGTTTCATCGCTATGATCTGGGCAGCAGCAGCTATGGGTATCTACTATAAGGGTGTTCCAGCAGAATTAGTTGGTAAGCCAGCTATCATAGGTATGGTTGCTAACGACATGCTTGGTTCTATAGGTGGTCTAATTGCCGTAATCGGTGTTATCGTATTACCTATAACATCAGGAGATACAGCACTTAGAGCGGCTAGATTGATGATAGCGGATGCTATAGGATATGACCAGTCTGAGGCTAAGAACAGAATAATACTATCAATCTGTATATTCATACCAGTTATAGCAATCCTTATATTCGCTAAGTTAAACTCAGAAGGATTCAACGTATTATGGCAGTATTTCGCATGGGCTAACCAGACTATAGCAGTATTCGCATTTGCTATGATCTCATTATACCTATACAAGCTAAAGAAGCCATACATCATGAGCTTAATACCAGGTATGTTCTATACTTATATCATATCTACATACCTACTAAATGCTAAGATAGGTTTCAACCTACCACTTAACATTGCTACTATAGCAGGTATAGTAATAGCTTTCGTTTATGCTTACATAATCATAAGAACAGGTAAGAAGGCTTTATCAAGCTCAGAAAGATTAGAAGCTTAATCTTAAATAGCTGATTAATATAAAAAGACTTTGCCGGTAACCAAAGTGTTACCGGACAAAGTCTTTTTTTAATGGTTGTATAATATTTAGCGTTGGTGAGAGAAAATTCTCTCCCAACGCTAAATTTTTGCAAAAAAATAGGAACACACATCAAATCTCGTGTATAATTTAAATCACCACAATTAAAAAAAGGAGAAATGATATGTGTTCTAATGCTAGTATAACAGAAATCTTAGGAATTAACGATAACAATTTAGTAATTTTAAGTAATAAAAAAGAAAATATTAAGGGAATAGAATATACAGTCCTAAGTGGAAAGCTTTCATATAGGCCAGCTTGCTGCCCTAAATGTGGTATAGTCAATGAAAATTATGACATAATTAGAAATGGGAGTCAGACCGTAAAAATACTTTTTAATAGGGTTAATACAAACCCTTTGATATTGATGGTTAAAAAGCAGAGGTTTTTCTGTAAGCATTGTGAGTCAACATTTATGGCCAAAACACCTATCGTAGATAAGGGGTGCTTCATATCGAATGATGTTAAGAGGTCTATAGTTTTAAACCTATGTGAGACTAAGTCAATGGACTTAATTGCAAGAGAACACTGTGTATCTCCTACTAGTGTTGCCAGAATACTCCGTTTAACTGAAGATAGGAGAAGAAAAAATTATCTACCTAGGATTCTATCAATAGACGAATTCAAGTCAGTAAATACAGTTGATGCGTCTATGAGTGTAAATTTAACCGATTTAGAAGGTGGTCATATTTTTGATATCCTGGCAGATAGAAGGCAAAGATACCTCTTTGAGTATTTTAACTCCTATCCACTAAAGGCAAGAAAGATGGTTGAATATGTAACTACAGACATGTATAAGCCATATATTG
>NZ_CDRRTB010000108.1:0-4494 GCF_977045075.1 Peptostreptococcus sp.
CAGGTCTACCGTCATCATCTAGTATAGCCTTTCCGTCAGCATCTAGCTTTACACCTGAAACAACCTTGTCTCTTTCAAGTATACCCTCCTCATTATAGTAGAACTTATCATATCCATAAGGCGACCTACTTGCCTGGTAGAGCCAGCCCTTAAATATGCTTGCATTCGAAAACCTATAGGTCTGACTCTCAGTGTCAAAGCCTACATCATTAGAAGCCGAATAAGAGTAATTATACTTGTCCATAATAGAATTAATGGTCAAACCACTTACTGAATTTATACCACCTACTACTGTAATATTGTCACGATTAGCACTTTGTTCTATAGCATTGTCATCTACCCTAGCTGAACATAGTAGGACTCCAGTATCAATCATGCTTGCCATAGATGATGCTGACAAGGCATCTGGAAAGTCCCTTCCACTTGCAATAAGTAGGTTCTTTGGATCTATTATAGAAAGTATTTGATTGCAGGTCTGGTACCTATTGCTACCTGCTATTCTCTTGCCATATGCATTTACAATTGAATTTTTCCCACCTACTGTATATAAGACCCTATAGTCTTTTAGAAATTCTAGTTTTTTCCTACCATCTACTAGTAGTAGGCTAGTTTTAGTTTTTGCTACAAGTCCACTAGTAGATAGGGCATCAGGGAAGTTTCTTCCATCAGCTATGCAGAGATTTTTATTTCCAACTCTTTCAACAACCTTCAAGCTTGTATCGTACCTATCGCTTCCCTCTATCCTTTCTACCTGAAAGAACTTTAGTAAGGCTGCTTCATACCCCTTGTCTACAGAATTTTCACCACCTACAATGATTACATTTTTTATCTTCCTATTTAAGAGTTCTGCAGCAAATTTTCTATGCTCAAAGACATCTGAACTAGGTTTTACTAATATAATATTTGCCTTATGCTTACTTGCAAGACTAATAGCTGATAGGGCATCTGGAAAGTCTTTACCACTAACTACTATGGCCATATCAGACTTATGGTGGTCAGCAACATTCAAGGAAGTCTGGTACCTATCAGGTCCATCTATCCTCCTAATTGCTGCTGCATCGGCCCTTATCAAGAAAATTCCAGTAAATATAAGACCTAGTCCCAAATATATTACGCTCTTTCTAAATTTTATCTTACTTAAAATCATATATCCCCCTCATCAAATTCTGTTATTTCCCAGAATTTTTTTTCATTTATTACATTTATATTGTGTCCAAGAGCTAGATAGGCCAATACTATTTCATGTTCTTTGGAATCATAGAATACAGGCTTATCATAGCCCTCTCCCACTATAACATAATCTACTTGACTGGATATTTCCTCGTATACTATTGCACCCATGCCTCTTAGTATCTTTTCTATACTTACCTTAGACTCGTAATTAAAATCATTATATAGGTAAATTTTCTTATCCTTAAAGTCAATAAAAGACAGATGGTCATTGTACTCCCAATCATCTATTGACTCAAAATTTTCTAATATTGTAGCAAGCTCTCCTAAAGACATAATCCTTACAGACCTGCCCAATCTATTTAAATCGACTATTTTTTTTATATATTGTTTATCAAGGTCACCTGTATAGTAGATAAAGTTTTTGACTATATAGTAGTCAGTTTCCAAATCCAAAGAGTTGGTTATTTTTATATTGTACTCATCTAACAACTTCTTAAAGTCTGGCGTATTTTTTAATTTAATCTTATTTGAAAGGCAAAATTTGGAATTGAAAAAGTCCAGGTCCAGCCTCTTGTCCTCTAAATATGCCTTCCTTTTCAGGCTCCAGTTTTTGGAATTAATGCTATTCATTACCCTATTTTTTAAGATCCTATTTTGCTTTAAAAGTGCCCTATCCATCCACTGAAAAAACTCTCTACCATAATTATCTCCGTACTTTGATTTTAGGTCAGATAATATAGAAAGGTAGGATAAATGAGTCCTATAGGCATCTGATCTTGCCCTATGTACTCCTACATTTTTGATATCGAGATATTCACATAGGCGAATTAGGGAGAATTTTTCTCCATAGATAAATTCCCCTAGGTCAAATGTATCAATACAAGGATTCTCAAAGTCCTTACCCAAAATCCTATCAAAGGCATCCTTGATTTCACGTATATCATTGCCCATACCATGCCCTATTACAGGCAGATTTCCTATAAAGCTATAAAATTTCTTAATGACACTATACTCATTTTCTGCTGAAAAAATCATATCATTAGATATTCCTGTTAAGTCCTCTATAAATTCGTCTATATAATAAATCACCTGTCCATCAACATTTACTGTAGACTTGACCCTGCTATGCTTATCCCTCCTATTAGGCCTATTCTTATTATCTAATACCTTATAATCCGGAGGCTTAACCAGGCTAGAAAACTCATCAATAATTTCACCATCTACTACCTTTAGGGCTGCTAGTTCGATTATATAGTTTAGACAGTAATTGCCAGTTAATTCTAAATCTACTGCTACATATGTTTCTGGAAGTGTTTTTAATTTATGGTCGTATTTATTGCATTTAATCGTCAAAACATTCCTCCTAGAAAACTTTTTCTCTACATTAATATTATAACATAAGTTGAGTTTTTTAGATTAGAATGTGTTAAAATATATTAAAGTAGTATTGGGAGGTAATTATGAAAACTCTTAAAAAATATATGGATAAAAGCAAATATTTAGTAAGACAATTAGATATAACAGATATTTTTTCAAGATCGGCAGGTGTTTCCTACTATTTGACATTGTCTATATTCCCATCAGTAATGTTTTTGATGTGTGCCTTTGCCTATATGCCATCTATAATAGGGGATTTTGTTGAAGCCTCAATTAGGACTAATGTTCCTGCTGGAGCATCTAATATTCTACTTTTAGTGGTGGATTCAGCAATCAATAATAGGAGTTTAAGGCTACTGGAAATCACCTTTTTAATTGCTGTTTGGACCTTCTCAAAGGCAGTTAAGAACCTTATAATAGGTCAAAATGAAGCCTATAATTTTTCTGAAACCAGGTCCTTTATAAAGAGAAACCTATTAGCTTTTTTATATGCAATTGCTTTTTTTGTGGCAGTAATACTTGCCGTTGTATTTTTTGTATATGGAGGTAAGTTCGCAAACATAATCAGGGATAGCCTAGATAAATTTTATATACTAACCCTTATATATAACTTTATAAGATTCGTCGTGCCAATAGTATTTATATTATTAATATTTCTTAATTTTTATATATTCGGTCCTTGCAAACCTATAAAAATTAAACAGGCCTTACCTGGTGCATTTATTACGACTATACTTTGGGTTCTATTATCGATTGGATACTCCTATTATATTAATAATTTTAGTAACTATAGAGAGATATACGGTAATATATCGACTATAATCGTTCTTATGACCTGGATATATCTGTGCAGTATTTCCATTACGATCGGCTACAAAATAAATGCCCTACACTATTGGAAGAATGACCATAACAATAAAAGAAAACTAAAATAAAGAGGTTGCCTATATGGACCCCAAGGAATAGAATTTTCTAAGTCCTGGACCATGTGGCAACCTCTTTTAAAATCAAAGCATATATAAATTTGTGTATCTATTTACCTTTATATAATATATTCCTTTTTGAAAATACAACCATACTAGATATTATGATGATACCGCCAATTATTGTTCCAAGGTTTGGCACCTCGCCAAGAACTAGTGACCCTAATAGGGTTGCAAAGAAGGGCGTTAAAAAGCTAAAATTTGCTACCTCACTTGTATTATCAGCTATTGATAGGGCTATACTCCATAGGAAGTAGGCTATAGCACTACAGAATACACTTAAAATAACCAATACCAGTATATACGTACCAGACACTGCTAAGAGCTCTCTCTTTGCTTGGAAGGCGAATGGTGACAATATAAGAATTGAAAATACCATACTGTAGGTAACAATTTCAATTCCCTTATAACCATCCATAGATAGTTTCCTATTAAGGTTATTGTATATGGAAAATAATACCGATGCGGCAAGGGTCCAAATCATACCCATATTTACTGATAGCACACCATCCCATAGCATCATTATAAGTACACCGCCAAAGGCTGTAATCATAGATATCCAACCTATTTTATTTATCTTTTCACCATATATCTTGCTTGATTCTATGGCAGTTAAGATTGGTGTAAGAGCTATAATTATACTTGAAGATGCAGATGTTATAGTCTGTATACCCTTATTAAACACAAAGAGGTATACTCCAAAACCACAGGCCGCTGATAAAAATAGCCAGCCTAAGTCCTTGACCTTTGGTAGCCTTATCTTAGTGAATACACCTATTATAAGTAATACAACCGATGCTATACATACTCTCAAAAAACCTAGTGCAAAGGGTGTAAAATGTTGCATTGCAACCTTTGAAAAGGGAAAGGCCAAGGCCCAAAAGGATATAGTTGCTAGTCCCAATAGGTTTACTTTTAATTTTTTGTTCATTTATGCTTAACTCCTTTCCTTTTCCTTAAT
>NZ_CDRRTB010000109.1:0-4172 GCF_977045075.1 Peptostreptococcus sp.
AATAAGTGCCTATAAGTATATAGGATCATGACAACCTCTCCATGGTGAAGCTAGAAAATCCTGCTTCAAAATGAAAAAATATTTATCTCAAAAAACAAAAAGACCAATATACAACTAAATAGTGCAAACCTATTGACTAATGTCTGCAAATAGTGTAAAATATTTTGGTATGAGAATTTAAGCGTTCTCGTCTCTGCTCCGAAAGTTCTCGGAGCCGTATAGTCCAAAGGGAGGTGAAAAGAATGAAAGCTTATGAAGTACTTTATATTGTAAAGCCAACACTTGATGATGAAGCAAGAGAGGCGGTACTAGACTCAATCAAGAATATCATAACTGAAGCTAAGGGCGAAGTTGGTGAAGTTGATGTTTGGGGAAGTAGAAAGTTAGCTTATCCAATCGAGAAGTTCAGAGATGGTGTTTACACACTTGTGAATTTCAAGGCTGATGTAGAATTTCCAAAGGAATTAGACAGAAGATTAAAGATAAGTGAAGATGTTATAAGACATGTCATAGTTGCACAGGAAGAAAACTAATAGGTGGTGTTAATATGAATAATGTTGTTTTAGTTGGAAGATTAACTAAGGATCCAGAATTGAGATATATTCCAGGATCTGGTACACCAGTAGCCACATTTACATTGGCTATTGATAGGGATTACAAAAATAGGGATGGCTCTACTACTACAGACTTTATACCTGTAGAGATAATGGGTAAGCCAGCCGAATTTTGTGCTAACTATGTAACAAAAGGAAGGTTAGTAGGTGTTCAGGGTTCTATCAGGGTTGATAGGTATGACACACCTAATGGAGAAAAGAGAAGCTTCACAAAGGTCGCTGGTCGTAATATACAGGCACTGGAAAGCAAGAGTTCTGCTATGAACAATAACGTGTCAAATGATGGGGATCAGTATGATGCTCCTAAGTTTGAACCAAGTGGAGTAGTAAGTCCTTCTGAATTCTCTGCTGTTGATGACGACGACGTTCCATTTTAATAAGAGGAGAGGTGAAAGTCATGATAAACAAGAAAAGACGTAAGAAGAAAAGAGTTTGTCAGTTCTGTGCTGACAAAAACACTAAGATAGATTACAAGAACGTACAGAAGTTAGAAAAGTACGTTACTGAAAGAGGTAAAATTCTTCCAAGAAGAATCACTGGTACTTGCGCTAAGCACCAGAGAGAGCTTACAAAGGCAATTAAGCTTGCTAGAAATGTAGCACTTTTACCATATACAGTTGAGTAATAGTAAAAAATCTATAGAGTAAACATAACGTAGGCCACTGGATTTCCAGTGGTCTTTTTTTATGTCTAAAAGAAATTTCTATACATTAAAAAATGACAAAAAAAGTTGTCAAAAAGTGTTGACAAGGATACTTGTCATATCATATAATAATGACAAATATATTTGTCAAATATCATATGATATGACTTAGTCTTGTAACAGAATGAAATTATAAACTTGGGGTTACAGGCAAGTTAATAGAAAAGGAGAAGAGACATGCCACTGCTAAATAAGTTAAAAGAATATAGAGCTCAAAAAGGAATTAACCAGCAGGAATTAGGAAGACTTGTTGGTGTGTCAAGGCAGACCATTAGCCTAATCGAGAGGGGTGACTACAATCCATCGATTACCCTATGCCTCAAGCTTGGAAGGCTATTTGGTGTAAGTGTAGAAGATTTGTTTATATATGAGGAGGATGAAGAGGATGTTTAAGTTTGATAGGAAGGTAAAGAATAGGGAAAGGAAGAAAAAGGGCCCTGTTTGGATATTAATATATTTATGTCTGGGTGGTTTTATTGGAACATTTATAGGTGGATTTATAGGTGGTTATTCAGAAAAAATACAGGATATGATAGTAGACCTTGGTGATTTTATATACCTATACGCATTTGAAATATATGTAAGTATTAGTTTAGCCCTACTTGCTATAACAGTAGTAACATCACTTATTGGTAGAAAGAAATTTTTGAAATCTATTGCTAAAGATGATGAGGTCTATGATGAAGGACTGATGTCTGTAGGTATAGGAGCTACGAGCCTTACTATAATATTCAACTTTTTACTACTAATACCAGCCATTAGGACTACAATGGAAGGGAGAGAGGGTTGGAAGTTTATAACTAGCTTGCTTTTACTCCTACTTATTATTGTAATATGCGCACTAATACAGAATAAGTTAATTGAAGATATGAAAAAGGGTTATCCAGAAAAGCGTGGGGATGTTTATGATATGAGCTTTAAGAAGGACTTAATAGATAGCTTTGACGAAAGAGAAATATCTCATATGCATGAGGCTGGTTATAGGGCCTTTGAAGTAGCTTCGAAGCTAATGATTTTCCTTACAATAGGCCTAATATTATTATCTGTAATTATAAAAATAAATCTTGGCTTAATATTTAGTCTACTAGCTATAATGGCAACAATGAATATTACATATATTTACTACTGCATAAAGCTAGAAAATAATAGAGCATAGATTTCAAAGTGCAACTAATCAGTAGCAATTAGAAAGACTTATTGATGTGTAAAGGAAGACCATCAGCTTAATCGAGAGTGGTGACTACAACCCATCGATTACCCTATGCCTTAAGCTAGGAAGATTATTTGATGTAAGTGTAGAAGATTTGTCTATATATGAGGAGGATGAAGTGGATGTTTAAGTTTTATAATAAGGAAAAGAATAAGGAAAAGAAGAAAAAGGGTCCTGTTTGGCTATTATTATACATGTGTATAGGAGCACTTATAGGTGGTATCTTAGGTCCTCTGGTATACGGAAATTATTATGAAGTTATAGGGGATAGCATAATTGAGATTGGAAACCTTATTGAAAAATATGCTTTTGAGATATACACCTTTGCTAGCATAAGTCTTTTTATAGTAAGTATTGTGCTGACTATAATTGGTAGAAAAAAATTTTTGGAATCTATTGCTAGGGGGGATGAGGTATATAATGAAGGTCTTATGTCTATAGCAGTAGGATCTACCGGTATTACAACAATGGTAAGCTTTATTTTATTAATACCAGCAGCCAAGATAATCTTCATAACTCATAATAAATCGCAATCTTTAGTAGCATTAATTGTTCTTCTGATTGTGGTTCCAGGCTGTATAATATTGCAAAATAGATTGGTAGAAGATATGAAAAAGGGTTATTCGGAAAGGCATGGAGATGTATATGATATAAACTTTAATAAGGATATGATTAATAGTTTTGATGAAAGAGAAAAATCTAATATGCACGAAGCAGCTTTTAAGTCATATACAATAACGTCTAAATTTATTTTTGGACTAACAATAGTTCTATTGTTTATATCTCTAATTGTAAATATAAGTATCGGCCTGGTATTTAGTCTACTAGCTATAATGGCAACAATGAATATTACATATATTTACTACTGCATAAAGCTAGAAAAGGCCAAGTAAATTAAATTGAAAATAAAAGCGTTGATAGGATACTCTCCAATCAACGCTTATTTTTAATCCTTTTTAAATATCATCAATAGTATAAGAGTAAGGACACCTGAGAGGACTATAGTTCCTCCAGGCTTTAGACCCACATAGAAGGATAGGCTAAGCCCAATTGAAGTAAATACCAAGGCAAATAAGATTGACAAGATGATTGTCATCCTATAGCTCGAGGTAAGCTTCATGGCACATGCTACAGGTATCACCATTATGGATGATACTATAAGGGTACCAACTGTCCTAGATGCTATTGATATAGTAAGGGCTGTCAAGATAGTAAAGATAAAGTTTACCGTCTTAACTGGTATACCTATTAATCTAGCTCCCTCTTCATCAAAGGCTATATACCTCAACTCCTTGTATAGGAGAATAAAGGTAAGCATGACTAGGATGGAAAGGATTACGACCAGGTAGAGCTCAAAGTCTGTGATAGCAACTATACTACCGAAGAGGAAGCTACTAAATCCCGTTGAGCTATCCGTGAAACCTGACAAGACACCAGCTAGACCTATACCTGCTGACATGGTGATAGCTATTGATATTTCTGAATACCTAGGGAACTTCTTCCTGATAAAGTCTATACCAAAGCCTGCTACAAGAGTCACTATGATGGCTCCTACTATAGGGTTAGCCCCTATTAAAAGACCTGCAGCTACACCGGCTAAAGACGTATGTGACAGAGCATCCCCCATCATGGATAGTCTCTTTAA
>NZ_CDRRTB010000110.1:0-4010 GCF_977045075.1 Peptostreptococcus sp.
CCTTATCCAGGGCCCTATATACCTTTTTTGACTCAGTTGCCAGGCACCTTGTAGAAAGACAGGTACACATTGCCAATATAGTCATGCCCATATCCAGGTAGGTATTGAAATCAAAGATATGGGACCAAGCATAGGCAATCAAATAGCTAAGCACCACAGTTATTAGCCATATGGCAAGTCCTGACACCTTCAAGGCCTTGGCCTCACCTATTGGTTTGGGTCTATCCTTACATGAAGTCCTATTTATAAGCCTTGATACTAGACTCCTAGCCACCCTTTCTAGGTAGGCTACTAGCCTGCCTATAAATATGACTGGATGGGGAAACCAGTAGGGGTCACCTACTATTAGGTCTAGGCAAAATGCTAGTATAAATACTATCAGAAAGCTCTCCACCCAGATATTTATTAGTATTTCACCCATAGCTAGGCCCTACTCAAAAGATAGCATACCATACTCAAATTATTGTAGAAGTGGATATGTAGATAGCTGGCTAGGGTATTCCTTGTGAAATAGCCACCTTCCCACCTATCTATTACCTGGTCATTTACTATCTTCTCTATATCAAAGGCAGCCTCAAGGTCTGAATAGAAGCTAGAATAGTGGAATTCATGACCACATATCTGCTGTCCCTTGTAGGCTATTAGGTTGTCCTCCTTAGCAGTTGCCTGACAGTAGCCAACCCTCTTTAACCTTTTTTCCATCTGACTGTAGCCCTTTATTGCCCCGACCATTTGGTACTTATTACCTTCTAAGTCTATCATATATTCTCCAAGATACATAAGGCCTCCGCACTCTGCATAGATTGGCTTGTTGGCCTCATAGGCCTTGTATATACTCTCCCTCATAGATTTATTGGCTTCTAGTTGGGCTGCAAAAACCTCTGGGAAACCTCCACCTATATAAATAAGGTCAGCCTCAGGCAGGGTTTCATCCTCTATAGGCGAGAAAAATTCCAACTCCACACCTATATCCTCAAGTAACTCCAGGTTGCTATCATAATAGAAGTTAAAGGCCTCGTCATAGGCAACAGCCATCTTTTTTCCCCTGGCCAGGTCCTGAACATCAGGATCCTCTATAAACATGCTCAGTTCAAAGTTAGATGTCACTGCCTCACTTTCAGATAGCTCTATAATCCTATCAATATCGACATAGTCTTCAAGCAACTTGCCTAGAATGTCTATTTTTCTTTCTATATCTTCCGTTTCCCCACTAGGCACAAGTCCCAGCTGCCTTGACTCTAGTCTGATATCTTCAAGTGGTGGAATATATCCCAAAACTTCAAGGGCACAGTACTTTTCGATTGACGTTTTAACAATATCAAAATGCCTCTTAGTCCTTACATTATTTGCTATTATCCCCACTATTTCAACATCCTTATCTAGTTGCTTATAGCCCAAGACCATGGCTGCAACTGATGATCCCATAGCCTTGGCATCCACTATCAGTATAACAGGAGCCTTTAGGGTCTTTGCCATCTTGGATGTCGAATGCTTATTTATATCTGTTCCAAGTCCATCATATAGGCCCATAACCCCCTCTATTATGGAAATATCAGCCCTCTTGGATGCCTGTCTATAGACATACTTGACCTGTTCATCGTCAAGCATGTAAGAATCCAAATTTCTAGATGACCTACCCGTCACATATTCATGGAAGCTTGGGTCTATATAGTCCGGCCCTACCTTAAAGGCTTGGACTGACTTGCCCCTATCTACCAGGGCCTTCATTATGCCAATACTGATAGTCGTCTTGCCCACACCACTTCCTGTTCCTGCAATTATAATCTTCTTCATACCTACCTTCAATCTGTGTCCCCGTTAACACCATAATATTTTCATAAATCTCTAATCTATATTTTCACCTAGCTAAATATCTCTAGAAAAAATTATATTGTAGACCTTTTCCATATCTACATTTTCCCTAATTAAGTCAGCTAGCTTGTTGTATTCTTCATTTTTGATAGCCCTATAATCTTTGACCTCAAAGGTCCTAGCTAGCCCCCTCGCCTTGGCTATATTATTGAGTAGACCTGATAAAAAACCGGCCGAATCAAATAGACCATGACAATAGGTACCCATTATATGACCGTCCTTAATTTTGTAGTTATCATCCGGTCCAGGATATGTCCTGCCCAGGTGGGTTTCATAGCCCTCTATCTGACTATTCTCTAGTCCAAAGAAATATCCCTCTTCATGTCCAAAGTTCCACCTCACCTGACCAGTAATTTTATCACTGCCAAATACAGTATCGACCTCTAATAGACCTAGACCGTCAACCTTACCCCGACTACCATCTAGACCACGGTCATCCCTAATAGTCTGTCCCAGCATCTGGTAGCCACCACATAGGCCAACTATCAAGCCTCCCCTTTTAGAATAGGCCAATATCTGGTCTCTCATAGGTGACTTGTTTAGTCTTTCCATATCACCCAGGGTATTCTTTGATCCAGGTATAATCAATAAATCTGGTCCAACTTGACCCTTCTGGCCATCAAAGGCCTCTAGGTCCTGGTCTGGACTTATATAAGAAAGCTCCAGCCCCTCTATATGTTCAAATACATTGAAGTCTGTATAGTTAGACATATGGTCTAGCTTGAGAACTACCACATTTAGCTTGTCCTTCCTGTAGACCTGCTTGGCTTCCTTATAGGTCTTTTCACTGACCCCATCCTCTTCATCTATACCTAGCTTTTGATAGGGAACTACCCCTAGAACCGGTATTTTGATTATGTCCTCTAAAAGCCTTACGCCCTCAGAAAAGTAGTCCTTCCTTCCCCTAAATTTATTGATGATTACACCCTTGACCCTGGAACGTTCCTCATCCGACATAAGACTCAAGGTTCCTACTATTGAGGCAAAAACACCTCCCCTATCTATGTCAGCAACTAAGACTACTGGTGAATCAGCTATCCTGGCCATCTCCATATTGGATATATCCAGCTTATTTATATTAATTTCCACCGGACTTCCTGCCCCTTCTAGGACTACTATATCAAAGTCTCTTTGGTATCTCTGGTAAACCTGGTCCAACCAGCCAACTAGGTCTGGCTTTAGGTCCTGGTAATCACTAGAAGAAATGTTCTTTATAAATTCACCCTTCATTATGAGCTGTGACATATGGTTGCCAGATGGCTTAAGGAGGATTGGATTCATGTAGGCCCTGGGAAGTAGATTACAGGCTTCAGCCTGAAAAACCTGGGCCCTACCCATTTCTCCTCCATACTTGTCTATATATGAATTTAGGGACATATTTTGTGATTTAAAGGGTCCAACCCTGTATCCATCCTGCCACAAGACCCTACAAATACCCGCTGATATTATGCTCTTGCCTACATTAGATGCAGTCCCCTGAAACATTATATTATTCAAATCACCTGACCCCCCTTCATATATGCTCATTTAAGCTTGATCAATACTATATTTTTAAAATTTTCTAATCATTTTATTAGTCCTTGCTTCTCTTATTCATTCTTAATAAATCATTAGACCACTAGCCGTCTGTTATTTTTGCAAAGACATTAGAGTCTATCTCTTCTCCTAAAACTTACATAGCCATGACTTTCCTATTTAGATTTATGACCTATAAGGGTCTCTTACTAGGTCCTGGCTATATGGTATAAAGCCCATCAATTCAATTATTGGAAAGCCACTGGACATATCAATCACTGTAACACTTGCATTTTGCAACCTGAAATTCCAGTGAATATCTCCATTTTTCGTCAAAAGATGAGATAGAATATTTCTTATAGTCCCCATATGAGAGCAAATCAATATATTCTTATCATTGCCCTTATTTTCCTCGATTACCATTTCAAGTTCTTTAGCATTTCTCTGGTACATCTCATCTAGGCTTTCACCCTGGGGGAACTTGTAGTCCTTGCTTAAAACCATCATTTCTTCGGTTTCTTTTGGATATTTCTCCTTTATTTCCTCGTAGTTAAGTCCATCGAAAAGTCCGAAATTTATTTCCCTAAAGCCATCCCTCTTATCTATTTCAAGGCCCTTGTAGT
>NZ_CDRRTB010000111.1:0-3852 GCF_977045075.1 Peptostreptococcus sp.
CTGTGTACTTCTTGCCTGTGATACCAACTACCCTTCTGGCTACCATTTCAGATGTACCGTACCTATCTACACCGGCTATTCTTTCTACATCCTTATCCTTGTCATAGGCCTTTAGGTCTCCTCTTACCTTTTCAGATATAGAGTCTGGACCACCTACTATGATTACTTCTTCGGCTCCTAGTCTCTTGATTTCTGTTGCCACTCTTGGGTCAAGCTTGTTTGTAGGATTAAGTAGAATAGGAGCATCCTTTAACTTGGCAAGGACAGAGGCTGTCATTGAGTCTGGGAACAGGTCGTGCCTAACAAGTATCACAGTTTTAGCCTTATCGTAATACTTTTTAGATATATTTATTCCCGTTTCTATTCTGTCAGGACCATCTACCCTACCAGGATTTGGATTATTTGGGTTATTTGGTTTTGAAGGGTCATACTTATATGCTGCCTTCAGGTAAACATTTCCCGTTAATTTGTTTGAAATATTAACTTCTGTTGGGGAATTTTTTTCCCAACGAGGGTTGTTATCATTATACCAACCAGTAATTGGCTGGTTGGAACCATCTGTAGTTAGGATTGTATTCATATCTTTGGCATCAGCTAAAATAATACCATTATCAGGACTTCCTCCTTCTTGGTTTATAATATCATCTGCCGCTACCTTAGCAGTATTGTTAGCTAAAATTGCACCCTTTTCTATTTCAGCCTTAGCTTTTTTATTGAATAGGCCACCTCCAGCTTTTTCTGCAGAGTTGTCTACAATAGCTGTACCTTTTAAAACCTTAAGAGTAGCATCAGTATTATAAATTCCTCCACCAACAATTTCAGCTTTATTCCCATATATTCTAGCTCCATCTAGTGTTAATGTTGCCCAATCATCATTAAATAATCCAGCCCCTCCAACAGCTGCGTTACCTGTAATCAGAGCATCTTGTAGGATTGCATTTCCTGCCTGGACATATATACCACCGCCACCATGGGCAGCTTTATTGTTGATTATACTACCCTTTTTTATAGTGATAATTCCACCACGGCTATATATGCCTCCACCACCATTTCTAGTTGTAGTATTAGCAGAAATTTCACCATCCTCCATGATAATCGTACCAGGAGCAGTAACTATTGAGCCATTCATACCACGGCTATTGTATATACCTCCACCAATTTTAGCAGTATTATTGGAAATTTTACCACCCTTGATTGTAAGTATTCCACTATTATTTATACCTCCGCCAGAGCTTATGCTAGTATTATTGATAATGCTACCAGCCTCAATAACCATAGTTCCAATAGGAGAGTTAGTAACTCCTCCACCCTCGGCTGTATCAACTAGTGTCTTATTTTCAGAGATAAGACCTCCCTTAAGAGTCAGGTCACCAGTATTATATATACCACCACCACTTGTTTTTGCGCTATTTGATATAATTTTGGTATCATATATTGTTATAGAGCCTTTATCAACGTAGATTCCTCCACCCTGCAGAGCAAGGTTTTCAGAAATTAGGCCACCTTTTAAAGTGGTTCTTCCATCCTTTATGAATATTCCACCCCCACGTGTATAGCGGTCCATTTTTCTAGTTGTATGTTCTATGGCATTATTTGAAATATTTCCGCCTTCCATGTATAAAGTTGCATTATTTAAATAAATACCACCACCGTTGATATTGTATGCACTTTCCTGGATAATCTTATTAGAGTGAACGCTCCCCCCATAAATATTTAGGCTTACATTAGTACCACTATTACTAGCATCACCAAAAATAGCGCCACCAGCCTTATAAGGAAGTACTTCATTATCATCCAAAGTGATCTCATTATTACTGATTTCACCACCGTAGATATTAAATTGACCATTAGCAATATTAATAGCTGATCCATCAACATTCTTGTCGGCCTTTATGCCACTTATAGCAACTCCAGAATACATATTTAGGGTCCCGGTAGATTTGTCCCCACTACTATTTCCTACAACTATTGCAGAAATAGAACGAGAAACACTATCTTTGCTTGTAATAGTAAGCTTATTTTCGTTTTCTGATTTTGTCCTACTGCCTAAAGATAATGTTACATTTTTTTCGATGTGTATGTAGGAACCTAACTTACTGTCACCAAGGTTGATCTTATTACCATTACCCAAAATAAGTGTGTTTTTTTGTATTTTAGCAATATAGCCACCGCTTGCCTCACTTGGAAACTCAATATCATTTTTAAGATTTATTGTATATTCTGCGGCACCACTAGTACTAGCGTTAATTGATGTAATTGCATTTTTGAAGTCCTGAAAATTATTCACTTCATATATATTAAAACTTGAATCTGCAAAAATATCCATTGGTAACAAGGATACTATCAAAGCTAGTATTACTGCAAAAGCAGTAACATTAATCAGATTGAAAATTTTTTTAGTCAACTTTACCCTTCTTTCTTTAGTAATATTTATTTATCAACTACTGCATCCTCTAACTTAGGTTCTTCCTTATCGAAGTCCTGCATAGACACTACGAAGCTATCTAGATCGTCATCCGCCTCTTCATCTCCATCAAAGTCACGAGCATTCTTTCTATCTATCAGGTCTTCGATAGTATCTCTTAGGGCCTCAAGATCTTCCAGCTCAAAATCTTCATCATCGAAATCCTCGAAATCAGCCTCATAATGTAATTTTTCACGAAGGAATTCATTTACTTCTTCTTCGTTGTCCTTATATAGTTTGTAACCAAGAGCACCAGCCGCAAGACCAAGTGCTGTACCAAATAGTATTTTTTTCATAATTTACCTCCATTATCATTATATGAAAATTTTATATTGGATAGATAACCCAAATATTTTAAAATTAAAATTGACCAATTTAATAAATACTTCATAGATATTTAAGTGATAAAATCAAGAAATCTCTAATCCACATTCAATTAAAAATTGATGAGGGGCCTCAAACATGTATTGCATATGGCTCATACCATCAATTATTTTTATCTTACCTGCTCCCAGTGATTTAATTTCTGGTAGGTTGATTTTAGCTTTATCCTTTTCTCCAAATAAGAAAACAATGCTTGTATCATCCCTGTATAGTCTTGATGGTAGTGTATAATCGTAGCAAGAAAAGGCAATTTTCTTTAAGCAGTCATTGTCAATACCACTATAAACATCAATACAATGCTGTTCATCTTCCTTGTTTAGATACCTATATTTTTTAGCCTTACTAAAGAATTCCTTTGGATGCCTCTTAAGGCCATTAGAGGTCTTTTTCATTTCCATATATAACTTTAGACCCTGTATTTTGCTACACTTCATAGCAGGTGCATCCAGGGCAGCCTTATCAATTTTTAGATTAATATCCTTTAATATTTCAAAAGCAACTGAAGTTCCATAGGATGACCCCAGTAAAAATGCTATCCTATCAATATTATGCTCTTTTAACCAATCAATAATCTTATCCGATTGGCACCTTGCAGATACAAAATCAGAATGAGGGTAGTCAAGCCCCTCCAAATTCGGTATCACAACATAATAGTCCTTTATAAGTAAGGGTAAAATTGTCCTATAACTAGTGACTCCTGGGTAAAAAATGCTATGCACTAAAAGTGCCACGGGTTTTTCAGAATCACCAAAAGTTTGAACATTCATGTTTAAGTTCCTCCACAAAATCTTTTATAGCTTCTCTAAATTATAATACCCCTATAATCGTTAAAAGTAAAGTATTTAGAAATTTTTTATTCATGCTAATTAATTTATGACAGGTCTACCGTCATCATCTAGTATAGCCTTTCCGTCAGCATCTAGCTTTACACCTGAAACAACCTTGTCTCTTTCAAGTATACCCTCCTCATTATAGTAGAACTTATCATATCCATAAGGCGACCT
>NZ_CDRRTB010000112.1:0-3778 GCF_977045075.1 Peptostreptococcus sp.
TTTAGAAACGGGCAATATAGATATTGGTAACGAAAAGATTTACAATTATATTACTAGCCTATAGGTAAATCTATTGTTCTCCTATAATTTGCTAAAATGAAAAGATAGGGTGAACTTAATTATTTGTTTTGCAGAAAATTATCTATACCAATAAGAGGTCACTACCCTCTTCGACTTTGATTTGTTCCCAAGCCATCATTATGTAGCTTGGAACCGAACCAATCTGGAAGAGCTTGTGACCTCTTTCTATTTGGCATTTGTCTTTATATATCCATTTTTATATCTATCCATTTCTACAAATCTATTCATAATACTTGTTTACTAGTCATTTTTAGCTGAACTAACTCCAGCCAAGTATCCTGTAGAAAAAGCTATTTGTAGGTTGTAGCCCCCTGTAAATCCATTTACATCTAAGATTTCTCCCGCAAAATATAGGTCCTTAACTATTTTTGATTCCATCGTGCTCGGATTAACCTCCTTAACCTCTATACCCCCCTCGGTAATGATAGCCTCATCCATTGGCCTTAGCCTTTTTATATCAAAGCTTATACCCTTAATTAATGCAAGTAGGCCCTGCCTCTCTTCCTTAGATACCTGATGAACAGGCTTTTTGCCATCAATAGCTAGTCTGTCTATAATATATCCTATCATTCTCTTAGGTAGTAGGTCCTTTAATCCTGCCTCAATGCTAGATTTAGAATATTTGTCAAAATCCCTTAGTATCCTAGCATCTAGCTTCTCACTAGATAGGGCTGGCTTAAGATCTAGCATAAGTCTGTAATTATTCTTTCGAAAATCGTCTATATAACACGAGGATGACTTAATAACTGGTCCATCCAATCCGTAGTCCCTAAATTCAAGTTCTCCAAAATCATCATAAATCTTTTTATTGTTCTTGTATAAATCTATAGATATATTCCTTAGATTAAGACCAACAAGTTCCTTCTTTATCTCTTCTATAGTCTCCATACCGATAAGACTTGGGTATAGACTAGTGACCTTATGACCACACTGCTGTGCCATAATATAGCCATCACCTGTAGAGCCTGTGAGTGGGTATGATTTACCTCCAGTAGCAAGAATTATCTTGTCTGCAAATAATTTTTTGCCATCGGCAAGGACTAGCCCCTTTGTCCTAGCTTGATCTATTATAAGTGATTTTACCCTGGCGCCAGTTTTAATTTTCACACCCTGGCTATCCAACATTTTTTCCATTGTCCTCACAACATCAATAGCCCTATCACTCACTGGAAATACCCTATTTCCCCTTTCTGTCTTCAGATCTAAACCAAAGGACCTAAATAGGTCCATTAGGTCATCATTGGTGAAGGAATACAAAGAGCTATACATAAAATTGCCATTTCTATATATATTCTTGATTATAGTCTCAAGATCAGATGCGTTAGTTACATTACATCTCCCCTTACCAGTTATCCTTATTTTTCTACCCAAGAGCTTGTTCTTCTCTACAATTGTGACCTGAGCCCCCTCCTTTGCAGCAAAGTATGCTGCCATCATTCCGGCGGCCCCTCCCCCAACTACTAATACCTTTTTCATCTTATCATCCACCTGTATACCTCAACTTACATTACAATAAATAAAGTACCGCTTTCCTCTGTATTAATCTCACATAAAAGTAGATAGACTTTTATCTAGCTAATCAATCCAACCAAAATGCCTACAAGCATGTTCAATTCCCCCATCATCAGCATCCTTTGTAACAAAATCAGCAATCTTTTTTAGTTCTTCAACTGCATTTCCCATTGCTATAGATGTCCATTCAGGCCTAAACATCTTGATGTCATTCGTGTTATCACCAAACACTACCACATCTTGGTCCTCTATACCCATAAGGTCCATAACCTTTCTGATACCAAGGGACTTATCATCTGGCTCAATAATTATATAATTAGGCCTATACCTAGTATAGGTTACGTTCTTTAAAGCTTCTAACTGGGCTTCTTCTTCAAGATTTATGCAGGCAAACCCCTTAAATACGTCCTTGACCTTCCTAATATCAAGATTTGGGTCAATAACTGTATCCATATAATTCTGTGTTTCCTTCTTCATAATATCGTAGAATTTTTTAGTCTTAGTGTGCCAAACTCTCTCGTCTGCCAAGCAAATAGCCCAAGGGATTCCCTTTTCTTCAAAAACATCTACTATATCTATCATCATTTGCTTATCTAATGGTTTAATATCCACCTTTCCATTCAATACTGTACCGAAGCCTCCATCTGTAACCATATTTTTTATACCAAATTCATCACAGAATGGCTTTGTCATCGTATACATTCTCCCAGTAGCTACACTTATAAAATGCCCATTTTCCTTTAACTTATTTAGGGCATACTTAGTTGATTCAGGTATATATCTAGGCATACCTATAGCTATTGTACCATCTATATCAAAAAAGAAATACTTCTTCCTAAAGTTCTTTTTTCCTTCCATTTCTTACCCCTTCCAAAATAAAAACTGTACCCTAATTATATCACATAAGGTACAGTTCCTATAAGTCATTATAAAATATTAAATATATTAGTCTTCTACGTCTTCAACAATAGCAATATATGGAAGGTTTCTATATTTTTCGTCATAGTCTATTCCATATCCTACTATAAATTTGTCCTCTATCACAAAGCCAACGTAGTCAACATTTACATCAACCTTTTTTCTTGCAGGTTTATTTAATAGTGTACATAGTTTTAGGCTTCTTGGCTCTCTAGTCATAAGCGTATCATATAGATTTCTTAAAGTTATACCAGAGTCAATAATATCTTCAACTATCAATACATTCTTATCCTTTATATCTACATCAAGATCCTTTAAAATCTTTACTGTACCGGATGATACTGTTCCACTTCCATAGCTTGAGACGCTCATAAAGTCTATATTGACATTAAGGTTTATCTTCCTCATTAGGTCAGCAACAAATACACTTGCTCCCTTTAATATACCAACTAAAAGAAGGTCCTGTCCCTCGTAGTCTTTTTCAATTTGCTTGGCTAATTCTGTTACCTTGTTTTCTATTTCTTCTTGGCTTAACATTACACCAGTTAACTTATACATACTGCCTCCAAAATTCTATACAAATATTTATAGTAGGTGGATACCTGCCTTGGCACACTCTTTTATCATGCCATTTGGCCATATACCAACCTGGACTTCACCAATATGAGCCTTTCTTAGGAAGAACATACATATTCTAGACTGACCTATACCTCCACCAATTGTGTACGGAAGGTCACCATTTAATAGGTCTCTATGGTAGTCAAAGGACTTTCTATCTTCAGCGCCGGCAATTTCTAGCTGTCTACTTAAAGATTCTTCATCTACCCTGATTCCCATTGAAGACAATTCTATCACATCATCAAGTATAGGATTGTAGAATAAAAAGTCTCCATTTAGTTCCCAATCATCATAGTCAGGAGACCTACCGTCATGCTTTTCACCCGATTCCAATACTCCTCCTATGCCTACTAGGAATACTGCCTTATGCCTCTTTACTATAGCCCTCTCTCTTTCCTTTGGACTAAGATTAGGCCATTCATTTTCTAATTCCTGACTAGATATAAATGTAATCTTGTCAGGAAGTAATGGCGTAAACTGAGGGTACATAGACATTACATACTTATCAGCCCTCTTAAAGACCTCATATATCTTTTCAACAATCCAAACTAGCTTGTCATAAGTCCTATCTTCTTTTTTAATTTGATATTCCCAGTCCCACTGGTCAACATATAAAGAATGTAGGTTGTCCAGCTCTTCATCCTTTCTT
>NZ_CDRRTB010000113.1:0-3672 GCF_977045075.1 Peptostreptococcus sp.
TTACATTGACCCTACGAAGGTCTTCTTCATAATCTCTAGATCCTGCCCTAATAATGCCCACCCTTCCCTGGGCACCATCTATTTTAAAATACTGGGCTACGCTTAATTCTTCATCATCAGACCTATCTATTGCCTCTGTATTATCAATATATTTCTGTAAGTCCATATAACCCCTCTCATATACGTTTTTGGATATATTATATGGTAAGAGCTCTATAAGTCTCACATCCAGCTTACTGTTGATAGTAAGTCTCATAAAATCCACTAGCTCATCATCATTAAAGTCCTTGATAGCCACACAATTTATCCTTACGTCTATATTGGCAGCCTGACAGGCATCTATAGATAGGTAAACCTCCTTTAGGTTACCACCTCCTGTAAGGGCGTGGTACCTATACTCTTTTAAAGAATCCAGGGATATATTTACACTATTGAGACCAAGGTTTTTAAGGTCAAGTATCCTAGTTCCAAGACCAATTCCATTTGTAGTCATACCTATATCCTCAATTCCACAGTCACGAGCATAGGCTATTAGGTCTTCTAGGTGCCTATATAAAAGAGGCTCTCCTCCAACAAACTTAACCTTCTTCAGACCCCTATCAGCAAAAAACTTGATAATTGACTTAAAATCATCAGGTGACATGGCCTGGTCATCTTGCCCAATAATATTTACTTCCTCCTGAGGCATTGAATACATGACCGGGTAGTTGTCTTCCTCTGTCAGTATAAGCCTCAAATATGTTAAATCGTTCAATTTTATCACCTCAAAACATCTATCCTTATTATTTATAAATTTTCATTAGACTATCTACCATAATCTTAGATATTATCCTCTTCTGTTCCATGTATTCATAGTAGTTTTCAAACTCGTAGCATACATAGTCTAAGCCCTCAGACGCAATCCTTCTCATCTTGGATAGGTTGCTGTCAAAGAAAATATCTATCTTTCCGACCTGCTTTATAACCTTCAAAATACATTCGTACATGTCATCTATAATCTTTATACTATATTCACCAAAGGAATCCATAAGATTATAAAGGCTGTCCTTGCTTATAAGAGACCTCTTGTAGTACCTTATAAAATTAGAAAAATCATCGACATTATTGTCTGGCTCTAGCTCAAATAGGATCCTAAAGAATAGGTTCCACGGCACCTCTGTGTTCATCTTATCTATAAATATATAGGCAATATCTCTAGAAAATCTATCCTCAAATACCGGCTCATGTTCAAGGACCAGGCCGTCATTGAAGTTTATATCCTTATTTAAAAATTCGTTTATTTTCTTATATTCTTCAGTCATAAAGGCACTTAGTCCATCACTTGTATCCTTATACTTTTGAAGCGAGTAGTCCAGTATTGTCTGGCAAGGCTTTTTAAAGTCTATAGCAAAAGCCAGCTGCTCATCCATCTTATAGGTAATGGTATCATACAGGAGCTTCGAGAATACCGCCTTTATTTCATTCCTACCAAATTTAGAATTTATCTTGGTTTCTGGCTTGAAATTCTTGTATATACTAAGGAGCTGGTCATCTATCATGGTAAGGTTGTTTTTGATTGATATCATCATATCCTTGATAAACTGATCCTCAAGAAGATATGTAGTATTCTTGTAAATAATCTTGTGTTCTATCTCACTCCAAAAGACATTTACTAGGGCCTTTATCTGGAGCTCGAACTTTATCTTCCTGTCTGCTAGCACATATTCACCGTCTAGCTTATAGATTTCAAAGCCATTTTTTTGCTTTAGTGGTTGCTTTTCAAACATATAAAGTCTTATATTTTTATTGGACTTGGCATAGAAAAACTTTCTATCATCAGTTTCTGAAAAGTAGTTCTTAATTTGCATAAAAATATCCTTTTCATCCCTGATAAACTTACACTCTATCCTCACCCCTATAATATCAGGTATCTCAGAGAACATTACCTCAGGATCGTCATAGACCATTAGGTACCTATTTCTAATTATTTTCTCCTTAAGGCTGCTTTCTGACTTTATCCTTGAGCTAACAGACATCAACTCGTTTTCCTTAAGCGGAATAGATCCAAAGAACTTGACCAACTCATATTCAATTGTCTCTAGGGTTTGTTGCTGACTTCTCAGTATATCTATGGCTGATTCGATAAACCCGAATTCTTGTAAACTCATGACTTCCTCCGTATATATATGGTACTTATACCTTTATTATATCAAAAAATACCATAATTTAGAAGGTTAATGTAATTGGCCTATCAAGGACATAAGGAAAGGTCCCCTAAGCTGTTAAGCTCATGGGGACCTTTGAAGTCTTTAAAATATTATTTAACTCTTTCTATATGCCAGATACCATCCGTATATTCCTGTGTAGCCCTGTCTGCTGAGAAAATTCCAGCCTTGGCTATATTAACTAATGACATCCTGTTCCACCTGTCCTTGTCTCCATAAGCCTCTTCAACTTCCTTCTGCTTACTTACATAGCTTTCGAAGTCTGCAAGACACATATATGGGTCCTGGTTGATTAGGTAGTCTACAATATTAGAGAATGAAGTACCATCTATATTTATAGTCCTAATAAAGTCAAGTGTTTCCTTGATTTCCGGATTTTTTTCATAGTAGTCTCTTGGTCTGTAACCACTCTTGTATAGGTCGTTAACCTCTGGTGTCTTTAGACCAAATAGGAACATATTTTCATCACCTACTGCATCATGTATTTCAACATTGGCACCATCAAGCGTACCTAGTGTCAAGGCTCCATTTAGCATTAGCTTCATGTTACCTGTACCAGATGCTTCCTTACCTGCCTGTGAAATCTGCTCACTTACATTTGCTCCTGGTATAATTATTTCAGCAAGTGTTACCCTGTAGTCTTCTAAGAATACTACCTTTATATAGTCCCTAACAAGCGGATCTGCTTCTATCATGTCAGATAGGGTACATATGAACTTAATTATATTCTTAGCCATTACATAGCCTGATGAAGCCTTGGCTGCAAATATAAATGTTCTTGGTCTAGGTCTTAGACCATTAAACTTAATCTGTCTATATAGGTAAACTATATGAAGTGCATTTAGTAGCTGTCTCTTATACTCGTGTAGTCTCTTAACCTGAACATCAAATATAGAGTCGATATCTACATTTATGCCGTTAGCATCCTTTATGTACTTAGCTAACTGTTCCTTCTTTGTATGCTTAATCTTTTCTAAGTCAGCTAGAACTGTCTTATCATCAGCATACTTCAATAGTTCTTCTATGTTTGATAGGTCCTTAATAAAGTCACCACCTAGTAGGCCATTTAGGTAGCTTGTCAACTCAGGATTGGCCTGACCTAGCCACCTTCTATGGGCTATACCATTAGTTACATTGTTGAACTTGCCTGGATAAATCTTATTAAATTCCTTAAATGTATCTGCCTTTAGGATATCACTATGTAGGCCTGATACACCATTTACATTGTAGCTTCCTACTATACAAAGGTTAGCCATCCTTATCATATTATTGTGGATAATTGACATTGACTCTAGGTCGGATGACGCTCCAATTTCATTACAATGCTGACAGAACCTATTATTGATTTCCCTAATGATTGTAAATACTCTTGGTAGGATTGGGGCAAATAGGTCTACAGACCACTTTTCTAAAGCTTCTGCCATTATTGTATGATTAGTGTAGGCAAATACCTTAGTAGTTATATCCC
>NZ_CDRRTB010000114.1:0-3608 GCF_977045075.1 Peptostreptococcus sp.
ATAAGGTTGGTGGCAAATATCACCTTCTCTTTTATGTTTGCATCAGTATTGGCCCACTTTATAACTGGGGTCTATGTATTTAATCCCAAGATATCCTATATATTAATAGGCCTGTCCCTGCTGGTAAGACAGATTTGCATCAGGGCAGTTACCAGGAAGAACAACCTGGTTGTATATGAGGTAAAGCAAAATCTGAGAAAGGCTATTTATAGCAAGGTACTAAGCCTTGGATCTCTTTACCAGGAAAAGATGACTACTCAAGAGATAGTCCACCTGGGTGTGGAGGGGGTTGAGCAGTTAGAAAACTACTATGGGTCTTACCTGACTCAGTTTTACTACAGCTTTATATCTACCTTCGTCCTATTTTTGGTTATAGCTCCTATAAACTTCAAGATAGCGATAGTCTTATTGGTATTGGCACCGATAATTCCCCTATTCCTACTATTAATTTTAAAAATAGTAAAGAATGTTCAAAAGAAGTATTGGTCAAAGTATGCGGATGTAGGCAACCTATTCTTAGATAGTCTACAGGGATTGACTACCCTTAAGGTATTTAGGGCTGATGAGGCCAGGGGCAAGGAGCTGGACGAAATGTCAGAAGGCTTTAGGAAGGAAACTATGAGGGTCCTATCCATGCAGCTAAACTCTATCATGATAATTGACTGGATAGCCTATGGTGGAGCTGTAGCGGGTATTGTAGTTGCCCTAAATGAATTCGTCGCCCTTCATATAGACATCTACCAGATTATACTGGTACTTTTATTGATAGCCGACTTCTTTGTTCCAATGAGGACCTTGACATCCCTATTCCACGTGGCTATGACAGGTGTTACAGCCAGTGAAAAGATGCTGGAATTCTTGAATGAAGATACAAATATAGAAAATGGAAGCCATACTTTTGAAAAGAAGTCACCTATAAGTGTTAAGTCAATGAACTACTACTATCCTGATGGGACTCATGCCCTAAAGGATATAGATATGAGCTTTGAGCCTGGTAGTCTGACGGCCCTAGTTGGACCATCTGGTTGTGGTAAGTCTACCCTAGCCTGCCTACTAGCAGGGGAATATAGACATCCAGACCATTCAATTTACTATGGAAGCTATGAGTCTAGGGACCTAGCCAAGGGGGAAATCAGCAAGAATGTCATAAGGGTAACCCATGATGGACATATTTTCCAGGGGACTGTTAGGTCTAACCTATATCTTGGCAATAGCCAGGCGAGTGACCAAGACTATATTGAGGTCCTAAAGATAGTTAACCTATGGGACCTATTCTCTGGTATGGAGGGCTTGGATACGCCAATCCTAGCCCAGGGTAGGAACCTATCTGGTGGCCAGGCCCAGCGTTTGAGTCTAGCCAGGGCCCTACTACATGATGCAGAGGTTTATATATTTGACGAGGCTACATCTAATATAGATGTAGAGTCTGAACAGGTAATAATAGATGTAATAGAGGAAATATCAAAGAAGAAGACGGTCATATACATATCGCATAGGCTGGCGTCTATAGTCAAGGCTGATAAAATCTATGTGATGAAACAGGGCCAACTTGTTGAGCAGGGCCAGCACCAGGATCTTATGGTGGTAAAGGGCCAGTATGAAAGCCTATTTAGGCAACAGCAGGAATTGGAATCATACAGGGCCAAGAGCCTAGCTATAAATGATGAAAGGGGTGGTAGCAATGACTAAGAGAAGAAGCTCACCAAAAATAATATCTCAATTAATTGGATTAATAGCCCCCCTAAAATTACAGATGACCCTAGCGATTTTATTGGGTGTCCTAGGATTTTTACTATCCTTTGGTATAGGTATACTAGGAGGCTATGGGGTCCTAAGCGTTCTACCAGGAGAGGTTGCCAGGGGCTTTGCAGACCTACCGCTTGGAGGACATGACTTCTCATGGTATGTAATTGCCCTTATAGTGTGTGCTGTATTGAGGGGAGTTCTTCACTATATAGAGCAGTTCTGTAACCATTATATAGCCTTCAGGATACTGGCGGAAATTAGACACAAGGTCTTCTCTGCCATGAGAAAATTAGCACCAGCCAAGCTAGAGGGAGAAAACCAGGGCCAGTTAATATCGATTATAATGGGAGATATAGAGTTATTGGAAATCTTCTATGCCCATACTATATCACCGGTAATGATAGCCTCCCTAGTAACAATAGTGCTATTTGTATTCTTTGCAAAGATACATATACTAGTAGCTCTATTGGCCTTACTTGCCCAAATTGTTGTTGGGGTAATAGTTCCAATTATAGCCTCTGAAAGGGGTAAGGAAGTAAGTGTAAAGATCAGACGTAATATAGGTAACCTAAATGGAAAATTCCTAGACCAGCTAAGGGGGATTAGGGAGATAATCCAGTATGACAAGGGTGACCATGCCTTAAATGAAATAGACGATAGTACTAGACAGATACTAGACAGGCAGAATGAACTAAAGGGTCAGATAGCAGCCCTACAGGCTAATACAGATACTATTATAATTATCTTCTCTGTCCTTCAGCTTTTATTGTGTGCTAGGCTGGTAAGGACGGGTACAATAACACATGCCCAGGCCTTTATAGCTGTTTTGACTCAAATAAGTACCTTTGCCCCATATATAGCCCTTGCTAATTTGGGTGGTACCCTGACTCAGACCTTTGCTTGCGGTGATAGGATTCTGAATTTATTAGAAGAAGAGCCTATAGTCGAGGAGGTAGTTGATGGTAAGGACGTAGTCTTTGACGATGTAGATTTCAAGGACCTAACCTTTGCCTATGAGGACAGAAATATATTGACTAGTGTTAATTTCAGGATTAAAAAGGGTGAAACCCTAGGTATCATGGGTAGGAGTGGTAGTGGTAAGTCTACCCTACTAAAGCTCTTGATGAGGTTTTGGGATCCGCAAGATGGGTCTATATCTATAAATGGTATCAATATCAAGGATATAAATACCCAGTCACTTTACTCAAATATAGACTACATGACTCAGACAACTATCCTATTTGCTGGTAGTATAAGGGATAACCTAAGGATAGCCAAGGCTGATGCTAGTGATGAAGAAATCTATGAAGCCCTTAGAAAGGCCTCTATAGATGAAGATATAAGGAAGCTTGAACATGGCTTGGATACCAGAGTATCTGATCTGGGAGACAACTTCTCTGGAGGGGAGAGGCAGAGGATCGGCTTGGCAAGGTGCTTTTTGACAGATAGCCAACTCCTACTATTGGATGAACCGACATCTAACCTAGATTCCTATAACGAGGCTATAATACTCAAGTCCCTAGTTGAAGGAAGCCAGGATAAGACTATAGTCATGGTATCTCATAGAGAGTCAACTATGGGCGTATGCGACAGGATTATTAGGGTCAAGGACTCTAGGGTCATAGAGGGATAGGACCTGAAGCCGTAAACATAAATGAAAATATAGAAACTGATTTATAAGGGGAGCTAGTATTCTGATTAAGAAAAATGAGTGCTAGTATCCCCTATTTTTATATATTTAAAAGAATTTGATAGAAATAGTATAAATAGTTGAATTAAGTCTCTACCTAAAATATAATAGGAGATAATGGGTAGCTAATATTCAGATAAGAATACGGTTGATTAGTTTATTTCCTCAAAGA
>NZ_CDRRTB010000115.1:0-3531 GCF_977045075.1 Peptostreptococcus sp.
GAAAAATATTAGAAGATAAGGAGAAGATAAGATGAGTTTAGATAGTAGAATAGATAAGTTTGCCCAGCTGGCTATCAAGTCAGGTATAAATGTTCAACCAGGCGAGAGTCTGCTTATTAGGGCTGATGTAGAGTCAAGAGACTTTGTTAGAAGGTGTGTGAGAGAGGCCTACAAGGCTGGTGCCAAGCATGTTTACGTAGAATATTCTGATGAGGTTATAAGCAGGGAAAAGTACCTAAGTGCACCTAGTGAGGCCTTCGATGAATATCCAGAGTGGCAGTCATACAAGTATACTCAGATTGCCAAGGAAGGAGGGTCCTTCCTATCTATAATATCCAATGATCCAGACCTAATGAAGGGGGTAGACCCTGACAGGATAGGTCGTTTCCAGAAGGAGGCAGGCAAGTATCTCAAGGAGTGGAGGTCCTATACACTGAATGATAGGGTTAAGTGGTCTATAGTAGCAGTTCCTTCACTAGCCTGGGCCAAGAGGGTCCATCCAGACCTTGCAGATGAGGCTGCTGTTGAAGAGCTTTGGAACAATATACTAGACTGTTCAAGGGTTACTGAAGACCCAGTTGCAGCTTGGGAAGACCATAACAAGAACTTAAAGGAAAAAACTGCCTTTATGAATAAGATGAATTTTAAGGAACTAAGATACAAGTCCTCTAAGACTGATTTGGTGATAGGGCTTCCAGACAAGCATATATGGTTGGGTGGGGCAGCCAAGGATCCTAAGGGCAACTTCTTCAATCCTAATATCCCATCAGAAGAAATATATGGTATGCCACACAAGTACAAGGTAGATGGTATTGTTCATAGTACTAAACCACTAGTATATGCGGGTAGCCTGATAGAAGATTTTTGGATTAGGTATGAGGCTGGTAGGGTTATAGATTTTGATGCCAAGACAGGAAGGGACAACCTGAAGAACCTAATAGAGACTGACGAAGGATCTTTTAGGCTGGGTGAAGTTGCCCTTGTACCTTATGATTCACCTATATCGAATAAAAATATAGTATTCTACACTACCTTGTTTGATGAAAATGCATCCTGCCACCTGGCTATTGGGGCTGCCTACAGCTCTTGTGTAAAGGATGGGGCAAAAATAGCTGATGAAGATAAGGATGGATTGGGTATAAATGTAAGTATAACCCATGTAGACTTTATGATTGGGGACAAGGACCTTGATATAGTTGGTATCCAGCAGGATGGCCAGGAATTCCAGATATTCAAGGACGGAAACTGGGCCTTCTAAGAAGATATGGGTCTAATCTATATAAATACAATAAGAGAGAGGTAATTTAATGACAACTGAGGTTTTTAAACATTTACAAAAATCCGCCCTGGTAGGGATAATATTTGGTATTGCCCTAAATGCTGGTAGGTTCTATAAGGAGGGCCTAACAGTAGGCAACCTAAACTACTTCCTATACGTACTTATTCTGATGGGTGGTACCTTCTTTATGATGGGTTTGATGCTTAACAGGAGGAGGGCAGATACTACAAATATGAGAATCTTTGCTATGAAGATGAGCCAGAAGGGTATCCTAAAGTATGATTCCCAGGCGCATATGAAGGATGGCAAGATGAAGACAGGATGGCTATATCTTACTGACAAGATGATTATATTTGCAAATACTCCAGATCCAGACCTCATAGAAAAGAAGGCTATAAGACTGTCTATAATGAAGGCTGAGTCAATAGAAAGGTTCAAGCCAACACCTTTTACTAATGACGGTATCAGGGTCACTATGAAAAAGGGCAATAGCTATGAATTCTTTGTTGGCAAGACTGGCAAGTGGATGGATATGATTAATGAAATAAAGCTTGGTGACCACAAGAAAAACAAGGATGAAATTGAAGGTGAAGTTCAGCCTTCTGACCAGTAGGTCCCAAGTAAATAGAATGATAAAAGAAAAGGGCAGCTAATTGGGGATTAGCTGCCTTTTCTAACATAATTTTATAAATTATGTCGGTAGGAATTTGGGGAATCATAATTCCATATATATTTATATTGAAATTATAAGCTATCAATGGCTGCCTTTATGGCAATTCTTTCATTGAACCTAGCTGAGCAGAATTCAATGTCTGTTTCATTAACATGGTCACCAAGCATCTTGTATCTAATAAGGTTCTTTTCATCAAGCATATGCTTTTTAAAGATTTCCTCGCCCATGTTCTTAGGCTTCATCTGGCCTATCCTTTCTAGGATTTTCATATCTATCTTTCCGTTACACATAAAGTAACCTAAAAGCTTGCAAGATTTGTCAACTAGGCCTACAGAATTTTTTATGCATGCCTGGCCGTGGTCTGAGTCAGGATAGTAGCCCATAGTACCCATTAGGAAGACCTCCTTGTCACGTACCTCTGGTATAAATTCCTTCATTGCCTTGTGTGGGAAGGACTTGTCAATCCAGAAGCCAAGAGCAACAACATCATAATCTGATAGGTCAGGCTTGTCCTTAACATCAAATATGGCCTTTTCATATTCAGGGCTAATCCTATCGAATACCCCTCTAGCTAGTCTTTCTGTATTTCCTGATAGAGATCCGTATACTACAGCAATTTTCATAAATACCTCCATAACTCAAGTGGTCCAGCCTAATTTGATTTCAATATCATATGGGTCCTAGACCTTTTTTTAATTTTTAAGATTTAATTTAGGTCTACTACAAGACCTTCTATACTATATATTTTACCACAATGAGTTTTATAATCAATTAACTATATTTATTAATTTATTAACTATATTTAGGTCTTTTTCCCAATACCCCCTATTTTTTAGCTTACATATGATATATAATAGAGGATATCGTGGGAGTTATGAAATTTGTGCGCATTTAATTTATAGACTAGGTGAAGAATTAATGAAGGAGGTGTGCCTATGCATAAGATAACGCAATTAGACAGTTTTGATATGGACATAGATTATAGGGCCTTGTGCGAAAATCTTGCCAGGGGTAATATGGAAAATACCATGAAAGAATTTAAAAAATTGGCAGGAGGCTGGATTAAAAGCGAAAATATAGTAGCCTATAGGGCCTTTTTGAATAGTCTTAATTACGCCATCTACTACTACACACTTTTCATGCACAATATTTCTCTTAAGCATTGCTGCTACCACTGTACGATATTAATGCATAAAAAGATAACAAGTAAGAACTTTATACCAACTGCTAGCATGATAATAGGCCAGTACTATGATGAATTGCTGGAAAATAACATTCTGGGTGTCAATCCATCCCTAAAGAGTGTTTTTAAGTATATAGATGATAACATACAGAGGCCTATAAGCCTAGAGGAGGCTTCGGAGTATGCCCATATAAATAAGAGCTACCTATCCCAGCTTTTCAAACAAAAAACTGGCTATACCTTCAGCTCCTATGTAAATTATAGAAAGCTAAACCGTGCAAGAAATTTACTTTTACAGACGGAAAAAAATATAGCTGAAATAAGTCAGGAATGTGGCTACAGAAATGTGAGCTATTTTTCCACAGTATTCACAAAAACTGTGGGTATATCACCGGG
>NZ_CDRRTB010000116.1:0-3516 GCF_977045075.1 Peptostreptococcus sp.
CATCCCCTATTCGCCCAAAATGCAAATTCAATTCTGTATTTGTATAGTCAACACCCTGCAATCTATCACACAATGGAAAATAACACATAGTAGCCTTTGCAATATATGGATACTTGTTATCCTTTAGAGGCACCGGAAAATCGTAGCTATAAGTATTCCATTTTTCACTAACGTCTGATACCACAAATTTTATTTCATCATCTTTTGTTTGAATAATATCGTTTATATGAATTGGTACAACTCCGTGCCCATATAAAGCAACTTCTTCAGGAGTCGGTTTTTCATCCCAACCTCTTGCAGCATCAATAATCATGGCTTTTGCAACTTCTCTATTAAGCCCCAACACATCAATTAAATAAGATAATTTCCTCGCAATCCAAGGTGCAGCATAAGAAGTACCGGCAACACTCGCAGCCCCTAAAGGTTCACAAACCCTAATGTACTCTTCTTCACTACCACCATAATAGCTCACATCAGGCTTTGCAAAGAAAGATAATACTAATCCTTTGCGAGCATATTTAGTAGACAGACCATTCTTACTAACTGAATTTACAACTATGCTATTAACAGAATCTGCCGGAGATCCTATTTTTACTATATCTGTACTTGGTTTATTTGTTCCTGCCACAACAAATAATACATTGTTATCGAACTGAATTTTATCTAATGTTGCGGCTTCAGCAGAAATAAAGTTGTCATTAATTTCCTGATTACTACCAAGTGAAATATTCCAAACTTTTATATCTGAATTATTTACTACAATACTCTTTATTTTCTTTATTATTGAAAATGAAGAAAATTCAGCACCTACCGCTACTCCAAAATGCCTAACTTTAAACCTTCCGCAACCATCATCCAACCAAGGATTTAATCTTGCTCCATCAACAATAATGGAAGATACTGCTGTCCCATGACTATAATCTTTTGGATTTTTTGGTATATCTTCTGAGACCATATCATGATATTCAACCCAATCGCTAAAATAAACATTTTCATCGAATAAGGTATCTATCACCCCAATTGTAGGTTCAATAGTTGGGGATGGTATAGTTACCATTTTTGTTTGATACTCATCGATAAAATAATCAGGTGATAAACTTGACAAATCAACGGTTGCCATTGAAACAAGATAAGGTGCTTTTTCGAAAAGTAGTTCTACCTGCTTTTCATCTAAGTAAACAGTTTGATTATCTAAAATCCTACTACTTAAAATATCTATCCCTAATCTTTCAAATAATAATTTTGCATCTTTTCTTACATCATACAAAGTTATAATGCTCTGTTTTACATCTATCGTAGGCAACTCTACCTCAAAAGAATCAATATATGATACATCTGCAATCACCTGTTTAAATGTAGACATACTTACAGAAAAATCTTTAAAAATTATTGGATTAACAATATTTTTATCTTTAAATATATCCTTGTTGATCTTACCCTCAAATTTTTGAGTCAATATATTTGAAGTATCTGTGATCAACTCTATGCTTTTAGTCAAATCATACTCATCAAGAAAATATGTGATGATGTGTTTACTCTTATCTCTATTAAATTTTGCTCCAACAATTGCTTCATTAGAATCCGCCCCTTTAAAAAGTCCAGCAATTCGGTTACTTTTCGCAACAATCTTATTGTAATAAACACTAACCAAAATACCTTCAAACGGCTTTGTTTCTTTATCCCAGAATTCTTTAATCTGGATTAGCTGAGATCTTAATCTTAATAAATGATCTGTATTGACTTCCATTTTCCCATTCATAGATATACCTCCACGCATACCATTTTTACTGGCTTGCACAAAGCGTTTACCTCTTAATTCCAAGACATTATTCACTGCCTAATTCCTCCTTCTTTAATTTTCTTGATACAGCACTTTTAGACTCCCCTTTTAATTTTTCTATTTCTCTTACAGTAAATCCTTCTTCATGAAGTTGTTTTATATCCTTTTGATCCAAACTCCCTATCAAACTATTGTATAATCTTTTCAGATAATCATACTCAGAACCAACATCGCTAAATGCAAGTGATGTTTTTATAATGTTTTTTAATTCTCCAGGATAAGGTATTTTCTTTGCTGTCTTCAATATTTTTTTAAATAATCTTGTATCCTTGGATATTCCTTTAAAATTCTTGATAAATGAAGAAAAACAATATTCGGCAACTTCTATTAAATCCTCATCGCTATACCTATTGAAATTAATAACAGCATCAAATCTCCTAATTAATGCTTTATCAAAATTTAAATATAGATTAGTTGTTGCAATAAGTACAATCTCTTTATTAAGGTCTGTCAATCTATCCAATTCTCTTAAAATTGTAGATGTTACTCTTCCCATCTCTCTAATATCATTAGAATTAATTCTATCCAGAGCAATAACATCAATTTCATCAAATAAAACCACAACCTTATTTGCATTTGGAAGCATATTTATTTCTCTAAATACTTTTATTATGTTTTTATTAGTCTGTCCCAACTTGCTATCTATCAAGTTTTCAAAATCCACCCTATAAAGAGATCTATCCAATAATCTTGCAACATTTTTGGCCGCTTCTGTTTTTCCACTTCCCGGTAATCCTTCAAATAAAAATTTATTAATACCAACATTATGGTTTACAGCGTTAATAATACCTTTTATGTCTTCTGTTATTTCAAGTGGTAAATTTAAAGCCTCTAAATTTCTTATTTCTACTTGTTTTAAAAACTCACTTTCAAAATCACTACTTTGTGGTGAATATAAATTTGATTCAGATATTAACCCCATAATATATTCAGATAACTGATAATCTCCTATGCTATCAAAATATCTTGCTATTGATATCGCCTCATTTCTAAAGGAATTTTCATTCCTTTCCACATGGTATTTTATTAAATTCAAAACATTTTGTTTTTTCATATTGTCATACCTCCTCTTTATTATTATATCACAAATCGGGACACCTTTCTATACTTTTGGGACAAATATCAGAAATTTTAATTTTCTGTACCTAAGGTTATATTAGCAATCATTCATGAATAATCGAGTAGGGAGGACTTTCTCCTCCCTCTCACACCACGGAGCGTGCCGTTCGGCACTCCGCGGTTCAATTCAAATAGTAATCTAAACAACTAATGAGTCCTCGCTTTGCGAGGATTTCTTTTGTTATCTTGCGAAGCCCCGCTGTTTTTGCTACCGCCTGATAATGGTCTGTAAATCCTACGGATTGTCTCGCCATCCATTCTGGTACACCTAGCTTCCTTAGTCCCCACATCCTTTTCTTGTTAGTTTTCCATTGTTTCCATATAACTATCCTCATACGATTACGAAGATGTTTGTCTATTTTAGTCATATTTTGTTTCATCTTACCTATTCTAAAATAGTTTATCCATCCTCTTATCACCTGATTTAGTCTCAGTATCCTGTAGTCCATAGACACTGACCACGAACGATATGTTAGTTTCTTGAGCTTTCTCTTGAATCTGTTTATTGAGTCCTTATGTGGTCTGGCTTCCCATTTTCCATTCATTTTCACAAAGCC
>NZ_CDRRTB010000117.1:0-3350 GCF_977045075.1 Peptostreptococcus sp.
GTCCAACACCTTCAGAAATTGCCAGTTATTTAGACATAACTGAAGAAGAAGTTTTGGAAGCTATGGAAGCATCTTATGGCTACCAACCAGTATCACTAGATATGCCTAGTAATGATGATTCAGAGGATAAAGATATGACTCTAGGGGATAGGGTCGGTACAGAGGAAAAGAACTTTAAGTATATTGAAGAAATGGACTTTATTAATCGTTTTATGGAGACATTAAACGAGTTAGAGGTTCAAATTATACGAGGAAGATTCTTTGACAATAAGACCCAGTCAGTCATAGCTGAGGAACTAGGAATATCACAGATGACCGTATCTAGGCTGGAAAAAAAGATAATAGAAAAGCTAAAAAAAGAATATAATAAGGTGGTTTAGGTTAAGTCTAGACCTAGCCAAAATAATTTATGACTTTTATATAAGTAGGCCTAGCTCAGTCAAGTTTACTTGGTAAAGACTAAAAAAATATGAAATTATAAGTCCTTCTATGGTAAAATTAAGTTATCATAGGAGGATTTTTTTTGTAGAAAATCCGTATCAAGAATAAAAAATACTAATATATTTAATAGGTGTAGCAATATATATATTAGTACAGATAAATAATATAAGCTATAGACAAAAAATATAAATATAATACCAATAATATGTGTATGGAGGTTATGTAAATGTCGAGATTAAGAAAACTTATGGAAGAGAAGGGCCTGGATGTTGGCCTACTAGGAGCAGCCCTTAATATCAGTGATAGTGAGATGGAAGAAATAGTGGATAAGGATGATTTAAGCCCTTTGGATGAAGTAATAGGTGAGTTGGCCAGGGTATTTGATATGGATGTAGAGGATTTAATATAGGTTAGTTAGGAAAATTTATGCTAGAGATGGCATAATAAATATTAAGATGACCTAAAGGAGGTTATTTTGGAATATGTAAGGGCAGCTGAGCTTAGGGTAAGGAGGAAGATTTTTGGAAAAAACAATAGAAAAACAAACTACAATTTTCACTAAATATATAGATATTTTTACAGAAAAACTGCCTGCTATTGTATTTGCCATCGTAATAATAGCAATAGGTATATTAATAGCCAAATTAGTTAAGAGGTTTTTGAATAGGATACTTACCAAGTATAAGTCAAGTATTGGTGTCGTTACCTTTATGATTAACTTCGTCCAGGTTACTATTATAATTATAGCCTTTATGCAGGCCATGTCTATATTGGGTGTAAATACCACATCCTTTGTAGCAGTCCTAGGTGCGGCCGGTTTTAGTATAGGTTTAGCCTTTAAGGAGGTCCTATCAAATCTTGGGTCTTGCTTGATAATATTATTTTTCAAGCCATTTGATATAGGTGACTTTATAAATTGTCAGGGAAATGAGGGAACTGTAATGGAGATACTTATGTTCTCAACAAGCCTAAAGACAAATGATAATAAACTGATAGTGATGCCAAACTTTCAGTTAACCTCTAACCCTGTAATTAATTATACAGCCCAAAATAAGAGGAGGATAGACTTTGTATTTAATGTAGAATACGATACAAATGTCAAGACATTATATGAGATATCAAACAGGCTCTTTGACCAGGAAGAAAGGATATTATCTTCACCAAAGCCTTTGATAGGTGTGGAGTCTATGAACAACAATGTAATAAAGTTTATAGCTAGACCTTGGGCAAAGACTGAGGATTACTGGGATGTATACTATAAGTTAATGGAAGAATTTAAATATGAATTTGACCAACATGGTATAAAATTTTCTAGGATAAACCTAGTTCATCCAACAAATTAATAAGAGATAAAAGAGGGAGGAACCGATAGTATCCGGAACCCCCCTCTTTTATTATATGAGAAATCTAGTTAACAATAGGTTAAACTTCTAATTTTTCACCCTTATCCCTCTTCTTTATATTCTTATAGCCTAAGAACCATAATGGTAGGATTATAAATATCCAGTTAAATATACCTAGATACTTATAAGCAACCTGGATAACCCACATTAGACCAAAGTTTGATACACCGTAGCAAACTAAAAGACAAGCTATACTTATAATTGCCTTTCTAAGAATAGGTTTTGATTCCATGCTCTTTAATACATAAGGGTCTAGCCTTTGTACCATACCGAATATAAATCCTACAGCAGTTGTTATAAGAGCCAAGAATAATAAGATAGGGTATAGAACAGCCAGAACTGGTATATTAAGCTGGTTTACTATAAATACTGTAGGTAGCTTTCTAGTTTCTTCATTTATGAAGATGTGTGGCATCTGAGAGAATATCAACAAGCAGATACCAACTAGCATTAAAATATTTATAATTGCACCTATGGCCATTGCACCCTTTGCTTCTTCCTTAAACTTACCACCCTTAAATGAAGCAGAAATACCACCTATAGCACTAATCTGGAAGCCTGCATATGTTAAGGCCCACATAAGTGAATTACCAAGGTTACCAGGAACAGGAGTTCCCTTACCTGAAATACTCCATCTAGCTGATTGAGGATTTACATAACCTTCCTTGAATAATCTGGCTATGTCCGGAGCAAATTTTATATGACCTGCAACCAAAACGATTGTTATGATTATAAGGATTGCAGCCGTCATTATCATGGCATTCTTTCTAACTATATTTTCTCCAAATATAGATAGGAGTGTAACTATAACAAACATTGCTATTGAACCAACTGCAATTGGTAGTCCTAGGTACTGATTACCAAGTAGTCCACCTGTTGCAATTGTAGCAGCAGTAGCAGCTATAGTTGTAATTATAATAGAAAAGTCCATTGCCGGAGTCAAAAACTTTGACTTAGATCCAAAGGCCTCTTTTGACCACTGGTCATAACCCCATTTATCAGTCTGTCTAGCTGTTTCTAGACCAATATAATAAGTGAAAGCAATAATTGCGAATGTGATGATAGGCATTAATACTCCGAACCAACCGTGATTAGCAAAGTATTGAAGCTCTTGTGTTCCAGAAGCAAATCCTGCACCACAGTGGGTAGAAAACCAAACCGTAGCAACACCAATACTTATGGATGTAAAGTACTTGTTCTTAGTCATTAAGAAACACCTCCCATAAATTTATTTGTTTATATTATAACATAGGTTTGATAAAAAATAAGCAGAAAATTTAAAAAAATTAAAAAATATCTATAAAATTTATTTAGAACATTAGAATATATGTGGTTTTACAATGCTATACAATTTTTTTAATAGTGATTAATTGTTAAAAAATAATTACAAATCTTACAATTAAGTGTTATCAATGTTATATATAAATAGATTAGATTTAAGTACAATCTTTAGGTAGAGTAAGGCTTGTTGGTGTATAATAATAAATAAAGTATTTTTATAAAGGG
>NZ_CDRRTB010000118.1:0-3280 GCF_977045075.1 Peptostreptococcus sp.
TCCAAAGGAAATAGTTCAAACTTTGTTCCCGGAGTATCAAAAAAGCATACTGATGGATTATTATCTCTGCAATCAGTCTTATATCCTAAACCATCTCTATAAAACTTTATTGACCTTTCCATATCTTTCACACCTAAACAAATACAAGTAATCTTGTTCATCGTTACCTCCTATAAATTCTTATTTGTCATACAATCAATTTACTTGCCAACTTGTAAACTTGTTTTATATCTTTACTATTAATATCCCAACCATCAAGTTCTTCTTTAATTAACTCTGGAAATTTTTTGCTAATATCCCTCAAAGAATTGCCAACTGATTTTCTAACATATTCACTGGAATCATCTTTTAATGCTGCAATTCGTCTGATAGCTTCGTTTGGATTTTCTTTAAAATATGGTCTGCTTGTCCATATTCTTAATCCTTCTGTTACTGCTCTCCTTGTATTAGGATTATTATTTTTTAACCATTCATCAATTACTGGAAGTGCTTTTTCATATCCTATTTTCTTGCAAAATTCATCAAATGCCTTTGCCAATACTTCCTGAACTCTCCAATTATCATCTTTGGAAACTTCATCTCGCATAAATGCTAAAATATCATCTTGTTCTGATAAGTATCCAAAAAGAAATACACCGTACATTCTAACTTGATATACATTGGATTTATAAGCTAAAAATGCCATTTTTTTACTATGCTCATTATCATTAGATTTGTAATCGGCAAAGGCCCTTTTTTCTTCCTCTTTGAAGCCATTTTCTATCAAAGAAAATTCTTTTTCTAAACTCGCAATATATTCTTTCATGAAGCTTCTCCTCCTAGATAAATTTCAATTTGTCTTTGTTTAAAAATAAATCTCATTATATAATTCCATAAACCCTTTAGCAAACTTCGCGATAAGTTCATGATCAAGTGCAGTGGCTAAGGGTTCTTCATTATTTTCTTTATATGCAATGCATTCACATGCTTCACTTCACCCTTTAATTTTTTATTGTTCTAGCCATAGAATAAGCCTTAGTTTTCTACATTTTATTTAAATCTTGAGTGTCATTGTGGTTTTGATACACCCTCAGTCAGCAGTAAGCACGTAGCCAATCGAAATTCGATTCACTCGTTCTCTTGGGTAGGCTTTGTATGGGCAGTACCATCTTTTAGTTTGTGTAAGTACCCGACTTAACTAAAAGAGTAACTGCCTCAACATGTGATAATATTTTTCTTTTAAACTAATAAACAAAATGCAATGAAAATCATTTTAAAATGATACTGTAGAACAGAAAGATTTTCGCCAGTTCCAAAAGAAACTACATTCATCACTCCACTTTAAATTATAATAGATATCCTGATCTAAATTTTAAAATGTTGTTTCCTTACTAATTCTATTACTCGCCAATATAGTATAAATTAAATAACCAATAAAAATGATACTAAAAATAACATTAATTTTTAACACAAAATAGAGATTTAACAAATTTGCGAACGCATGAAATAATATACAGTATCCCACAGATTTCGTTTGACGGTAAAGAAGTCCTAAAACAAAACTTAAAAATAATGTATATATAAAAAATAAAACAAAAGGAAATCCTTGATGACTTTCTCCAACTATAAACCATAAAGGCAGATGCCAAATTCCCCAGATTGAACCTACAATCAAATTAGATTGCCAATAAGTATATTTTTTATCAAGTAAGGGTTGTAGTATACCTCTCCATCCTAATTCTTCATGTCCACCACCAAAAAAAATTAGTTGTATAAAGAATAATGGCATTAGATAAATTGATACTCCATTCAATTCTAAGGAAGATACAGAAAATAGTATCAAGATTGCTAACAAATGAATAATGAAATAAATACTACTATTTTTTCTTTTATTAAATACAAAATGTTTAAATTTTATATTATTACTTTTCAAATAAAAGCCACTTGCAATAGCTGGACCAAGTGCACCTACTATATGTAATATTCTCCCTGTAAATGTTTCTAATCCCAAAATATGAGATTGAGTAAAGATGGCAAGAAGTCCCCAAGCTATATAAGTAATTCCAAATGTACAATAAAGATAATTTTTTAAATTCTTTTTGTCAATTTCTGTCATTTTATCACCCTTATCTTGATTATTTTATGAATAACATTTTTACTGCTTCTTAGTTGCTGTCGATTATAACTACCTATATTCTATCACAAAAACACACAAAAGCCTTACAATCAAGGCTTTTCATTATTGATTCATACCAAGCTTTCTAGGCTTTCACTAGCAAAGCTACACACTCAGCGGTTCGCTGTTACCATATCATTTCGTCGTAATCTCCTCACTCTACGACAGCTATCGCATGGGCAGTATCACTGCTTCCACATGGATTGAGTGAACACCAAGTATGTCAAGTAGTTGCGTTCGTATGCGTGAACATATCCACATACCTTTCAACGATAACATAAGGTTATCGTTAAAAGGTATTACGTCGACAAACTGAGCTTTATCTACTAGATTTCATAATATCTATAGCAAACTTTCCACTTGCAGCAGCAATAGGAAGTCCTCCACTAGTTTGAATCCATTGACTTGCTAGATACAAATTATTTAAACCTTTAATAGTGCTCTTAACATACTTGTTTTTATATCCTTTCTGTGGATTAAAACTCATGTAACCCCCTTTATATGCATTACACCAAGTTGTAAATGTAACTGGAGAATATGTTCCAAGTACGATAAGTTTCCCTTTAAGCTGAGGGAACTTTTTTTCAACCCTTAATCTCAATTCTTCTGCAATTCTCTGTTTTTCTTGATTATATTTCTCTTTATTATCTTTTAAACCAAACCAGTAATCATAATTTTCAGCATTTTGTAAAACATTACACTGAATAACTCTCTTTCCCATAGGAAATAGTGTTTCATCATAATTATAAACACGCATTCCACAAAAATTGTGTGTTTCTCCTGCAACATCATATTCGTCACAAGGAAAAATAATGCTTCCTTCAGGTAATTTCAAATCCGCTTCAGTAACTATTCCAAATGCAACCTGATAACCTGTATTAGAAACATAACCATCCGGATTCTCATACATGTACCTAAGATTTTTTTCCAAATATCCTTCATCAATTAAATCATAGAAAAGAGAATGCGGATCTGCACACCAAATATAGTTATCTGCATTGATAACCTTTCCATTATTACCAATAATACTAACAATCTGCTTATCTGCAATATTTATTTTTTCAATATTAACACCTAAATGTAGTTTTCCACCCAAAGATTCAAATTTTGCAAGCATTCTGCTAA
>NZ_CDRRTB010000119.1:0-3271 GCF_977045075.1 Peptostreptococcus sp.
GGTTGATTGCCTTGGCTGAAGAAGTCGATCCAGATATATTTGATGCGACAAGCGAGATGATTGGGCGTATAGAAAAGGAGCTTGGTCAAGACCTTTATAAGTATATATACCTATCCTTAACAGACCATATTGCCTTTGCAATAAAGAGAAATAAGGAGGGTATATTAGTTAGAAATACTTTTTTACATGAGATTAAAAGAATATATAAAAATGAATTTGCTGCGGCTATGTTGGCCTTAGAATATTTAAATGAAAGGTTTAATGTTGACCTTAACGAGGATGAAGCAGGCTTCATTGCTATTCATATAGTTAATTCCTACTACCAAGGTAATTCTGATAAGTATGATGAGGACATAAATGTTTTAAAAATTATGAAAGATATCTTGAATATTATAAGATATTATTATAAAATAGATTATGACGAAGATGATCTTGATTATGACAGACTGGTTACCCATGTAAGGTTCTTTGCTAAGAGGGTCTTATTGAGGAAGAAGCTGGACGACAATAATGATGATTTGCTGGAGTTAGTTAAAATTAAATATGACAGGGCCTATAGGTGTGTAGAGAAAATTAATGATTACATCATGAATAATTATTCGTATGAAATCGGGAATGATGAGAAATTATATTTAATCCTACATATCGATAGAGTTACGAGAAAATATTAAATAACTAGGGTTGTTACTGAAGAAGGCAAGACTTAGGTATATAGGAGTAGGTGAAGTGTGTTGACACTCTTATTTGGTGTTCATATATTCGCATAATCCTATATACTTAGGTCTTTTTTTATTAGAGATCTTTGGTAAGTATGTAGTAAAAATTTATGTCATATTAAGTTAAAATTTTTAGGAGGTTATTATGAACAAGGGTAAAATTTTTGAAGTTTTACAAAGAGTTGGTAGGTCTTTCATGCTTCCGATAGCAATTCTACCAGTTGCAGGACTTTTCCTTGGTATAGGTGGATCATTCACTAATACAACGATGCTAGAAACCTATAACCTAATGGGTGTCTTAGGACCTGGTACCTTTGCCAACTCAATTCTTACAGTTATGAATGATGCAGGTAGCATAGTATTTTCTAACCTGCCAATCTTGTTTGCCATGGGAGTTGCCATAGGTATGGCGAAGGCAGAAAAGGCTGTAGCCGCACTAGCAGGTGCACTAGCCTTCTTTATCATGCATGCTTCCATAGGTGCTATGATAACAGTTCATGGTGGTGCAGATAATATGCTAGCTGGTTCTGTCGCTACGACTGTTGGCATCAACTCACTACAGATGGGTGTATTTGGTGGTATTATAGTAGGTTTGGGTGTTGCTTACCTACACAACAAGTTCTACAAGATAGAACTACCACAGTCACTATCTTTCTTCTCAGGGACTAAGTTTGTTCCAATTATTTCGGCTGTTGTATATCTTATAGTTGGTATAATAATGTTTTACATCTGGCCAACAGTACAGGCTGGTATAAATGGAGTAGGTGAAGTGGTTAGAATTTCTGGTTACTTTGGTACTTGGGTATATGGTTTTATGGAAAGATTGCTTATACCGTTCGGCCTGCATCACGTATTCTACCTACCATTCTGGCAGACATCTGTTGGTGGTACAATGGAAGTTGGAGGCAAGATGATAGAGGGTGCTCAGAATATATTCTTTGCCCAGCTAGCAGACCCTTCTACTACACATTTTAGCGTAGAAGCAACTAGATTTATGTCTGGTAAGTTCCCACTAATGATATTTGGTTTACCTGGAGCAGCTCTTGCTATGTATAAGACAGCAAAGCCTGAAAAGAAAAAGATAGTTGGAGGTTTACTATTCTCAGCTGCCCTAACATCAATTTTAACAGGTATAACTGAGCCTCTAGAATTTACATTCTTATTTGTTGCTCCATTCCTATACTTAATCCATTGTATATTTGCAGGTTTAGCATATATGCTAATGCATATATTACAGGTTGGTGTAGGTATGACCTTCTCAGGAGGTCTTATAGACTTGACTTTATTTGGTATACTTCCTGGTAATGATAGGACAAACTGGCTGATGATACCTTTAGTTGGTATAGGATACTTTATTGTTTATTACTTCCTATTCAGCTTCCTAATCAAGAAGTTTAACCTTAAGACTCCAGGTAGGGAAGACGATGATAATGCTGAAGTAAAGCTATATACTAAGGCTGATGTAAATGCTAAGAAGGGTGAAGTTCAAAGTGGAGATAAGTCAGCAAATGCTGATGATGACCTATCAATGGCCATAGTTCACGGCTTAGGTGGAAAGTCAAATATTGAGTCAGTTGACTGCTGTATAACTAGGTTAAGGTGTACGGTTGCTGATTCAAACCTAGTAAGGGATGATGTCCTAAAGGCAACTGGTGCTGCTGGTGTTGTAAAGGCAGGCACTGGCGTACAGGTAATCTATGGTCCGAGAGTTACACTAATAAAGTCTAACCTAGAAGAGTATCTTGAAAGATCAAATGTTGAGGATGCTTATGGTGATATGCTAGCAGCTGGACAAATAGATGGTTCTGCAAAACTTGAAGATGAAGGCAAGGTTGAGCTTGGTGAATCGAGGATGGAAATCCTATCTCCAGCTAACGGAGACCTACTAGACCTTAGTGAGGTTCCTGATGATGTGTTCTCACAGAAGCTAATGGGTGAAGGATTTGCAGTTGAATCAGCTGATGGAGATATTTATGCACCTGTAAGTGGTGAAATTGGAATGATATTCCCAACGAAGCACGCTATAATAATAGCAACTGAAGACGGTATAGAAGTACTAATCCATATGGGCATAGATACTGTCAAGATGGATGGAAAGGGCTTTGAACTATTCTGTGAAATGGGACAGAAGGTTAAGGCTGGTGATAAGCTAGCCCACATGGACAAGGCTGTATTCCAGGCTGAAGGTTATCCTACAGTTACACCAGTGATATTTACCAACCTTGATACTAGCAAGAAAATTGACATAGTAGAAGGACAGGTTAAAGCCGGGGATAAGGATAGGATAGTTTGCAAGTAGCCTTTTATACTAAAGCTTAAAATATAAAGGATAAATATACTGGGTTAGTAGACTGGCCCAAACTCAAAACAGGTAGATATTCCATATATGGAAAATCTACCTGTTTCTTTATAAAGATTGATTTATAGAGGCTCTATGTCAAATAACGTTGGTGATAATTTAAATCAATAAAATCTATTAAATTATGCGGCAGCATCCATAGCAAACTTATAGCTATGGATGTTGCCTTTTTGTATCTTATACCTTTCCATTAGCA
>NZ_CDRRTB010000120.1:0-3202 GCF_977045075.1 Peptostreptococcus sp.
AATTTTGGATGAAGTTTCATACCTGTCCTTACCATAAATTCTTTTTCCAAAGCTCTTTTTGACTGATTGGGGCCCTCCAAAAGTATAAACAATATTATAGTCTCGATGAATTTTATCTATTGAATGCCCATCTGAATGCCCATCAACTAAAAGTAATGGTATACCTTTTATAGATAGGGCACCACCTGCGCTTAGTGCATCTGGAAAATCTCTTCCACTTGCTACTGCGATATTTTTTACACCCATTTTTTCTACGAGTTTTAATGATGTCTCATAGCGATTTGCACCACCTATCCTAGATACCTTGAAGTCTTGCTTTAAAGTGTTTTCTAGGGCTTTAGATATAGAATCTTCGCCACCCACAATAGTAATCTCGGTTACGGATTTGGATTTGAGTTTATTTACATCAAGGTTTTTACCATCAGTAAGGAGAATTGCTGCGTTTTCTTTTCCGGCAACTGGCCCAACAGATAAGGCGTCAGCAAAAGACTTTCCATTGGCTAAATATACTTTGGATGGACTTAGCTTTCCTATAATATTCATTGATGTTTCATATCTGTCTTTGCCATATATTCTTTCCAATGATAAACCTGATGGAGATTCATTAGCATGTATATCTCCTATGGTTAGACTTGAAAAAGTAATTACCGTAGCTAAAAACAATGATATATTCTTTTTATGATAATTTGACATTTTCTTTTGATACCTCCAATAAAAATTTGAGAAAATCTCCAGCTTGATTATACAATTAATGATAACTATTGTCAATACTGTTATTCTCTTTATAACATATAATTTTTATTATATTGGAACAGTATATAAAAATAGCCAGTTATCTCTTTGCTTGTTGGACACCTGGCTATTTTGTGCTAAGAAATAGTATACATATCATATACTAGAGCTTACAATTTAAATTAAATGATAACATATAATATACTAGCCAATCTGGTAGCTTGATCTCTTAAGGGCTAGCTTAATAATATTAAATAATACCATTGATGCAAATACATTTAAAACTATAGAAGGTAGTACCACTGCTACAAGTAGGCTCATTAGGCTAGCTGGTAGTCCAACCATTGCTGCAGCAGACACTAGGAATACTAGACCACTTACAAAAGTACCCACTAGAGTCATTACAAATATAATTACCTGGTCCTTCTTTTCGTTTAACTTGTTCATTAGTGGTAGGGCATACATAGTCTTCATCAATATGAACATTACATTTACAGTTACCAACTTATCTACCATATTAGGAACCTGGCCAGAAGGAAACTTTGTTGCTAGGGCAGAGAAGATACCTGAAATAATACCTGCAACCAAGCATGACTTATAGTCATCCCTGTTAATTACCATAATACAGAATAGCATTACTAGTGTAAGGTCTGGTGTGATACCTCCTGCAATAGCAGGGAAGATCTGATGGGCTATAAAGCCAATTCCTAATAAAATTGCGTTTAAAATCATAGTTTTTGTTTTTGAGTTTCTCATTTTTATACCTCCATAAAATTCATAAATTCTTGATATAAAAAATCCAATAAAAAAACTCCGCCCCATATATAGGGCGAAGTATAATCCGCGTTGCCACCTAAATTATACGAGTATGAACTCGTACATCTCTATTCAGGAACTCATGATTCCCTATCCGCTATATCGTGCAGCCCACGGTGAAGTCTACTCTCGAAAAGATTTCGATTCACTCCTCAGAGACCCATTCAATCAGTTGCTAGTATCGGTATTCCACCATCACCGACTCTCTATAAATAGTTAACTAACCTACTACTTCTCCTCATAGGATTTTCTATTTGTAAATATCATATATCTTTCGTAGATCATTGTCAAGGATTTTTTTGGAATTTTTTCCTGAATTTTAAATTAATGAAAAATTAAAAAAGCGTTTTTTTCCGGACTTTTTCTGTAAAAACGTTGCTTTTATAGTAGAACTATGTTAGAATAATATCAAACAAAGCAATAAATAATAATTTATTTTTTTTGAGAAGGGATGGGTAACTTAAATGAATAGGTTAAACTTAAGCATAAGAGACAAGAAGGATTTAAAAGATTTTGTATTGGCTATAGTTAGGAAGGAAGCATTTGAGAATCCAAAAATCTATAAGAGAGCTGTATTATCAACAGTTAAGGAATTAGGTTTTGACGAAGAGTGGGTTAAGACTGACCTAGCTAACGAATTTGATCACATAATCAAGATCAATGAAATGGATGAAAAAATAAAGGGTATTAACAATAGTGCCAACAAGTTCTATGATGCGGAAAAGATAAAGAACATCATAAAGGTATTATTTGACAAGAAGGTTTATGTTTCTGATATTTACCATACGTGGGACAATATACCTTTCACTTGCAAAATACTAGACAAGGATGAGTTTGAATGCTTAAAGCATACTTGCCCAGATTACCGTCTTATAGTTGAAGCATATGATGAGTACCTAAAGGAACATGGTTTAGAAAGAGCTGAAATTACTCTTAGAACTATGAAGATAATCGATAAGAAGCTTAAGGTTCTTTCACCAGATGCTATGATGAATATGTCACTATTAAATAGCAACAATGAGTCATTTGATGCTGTATTCAGAAGAGAACTTGAGAAGTTACCTGAAGAAGAAAGAGCTAGATATGTAAATGCAGCTCATATATATGCAGTAGAGAGATACTACAAGTAGGAAGCGCTTTTAGTCTGCCTTGCAGGTTCTAGTATACTAGTTACTAAGGTGGAGTATGATCTGGCTTTTTTGCAAAAGATAAATAGCTTATTAGGGACTACCGTAAGGGTAGTCCTTTTCTGTTGGAATCAATAACTAGTCACAGTATAGTAAAATGATTTTTATAAATATGTATACCATTCATTTATGTGAGTCTATGATGAATATCTAAGCACTAGTTTAATATATGCTGAAATAGGTCTTATAAGAAGATCTTAATCTGCAATTTATTGTAAATTAGGATAAATTAAATTCAGTTATTTGTCAAAATATGATAAAATAGAGTGATAATATAAATGAAAGTATGGGGAGTAAGTACTTTTAAGTAAGGAGAAATAAGGTGTCAAAAAGGAAGCAAATAGAGTTATCTATAGATAAAATAGAAGAGCAAGAAAAATATATAGAGTCTATTCACATGATGAATGAAGGCCTATTTAATAGGACTGGAAATAGAAAGTCATACTTCTGCACTACCTTTGGGTGTC
>NZ_CDRRTB010000121.1:0-3173 GCF_977045075.1 Peptostreptococcus sp.
TCACACCAGACAAGCCATATAGAAAGTCAGCCCGTATAGTCGGTGACGTACTAGGTAAGTATCATCCACATGGTGACTCATCAGTTTATATGGCTATGGTAAAGATGGCCCAGGACTTTGCTACTAGGGGACTATTGGTAGATGGTCAGGGTAACTTTGGTAATGTGGATGGAGACAGTCCAGCAGCCATGCGTTATACTGAAGCAAGGATGTCTAGGCTGGCTACAGAACTACTAAGGGATATTGATAAGGAAACAGTTGACTTTGGTCCAAACTTTGACGAATCCCTTCAAGAGCCACTAGTATTGCCTGCTAGGTATCCAAACCTATTAGCAAATGGTTCTAATGGTATAGCTGTTGGTATGGCTACATCTATACCACCTCATAACCTAGGTGAAGTAATAGATGCAACAGTCCACTATATAGATAATAGGGATTGTACTACAGAAGATCTAATGGAACATATAGCTGGACCAGACTTCCCGACTGGTGCTATGATAATTGGTACAGAAGGGATCAAAGAAGCCTACAGGACAGGTAGGGGTAAGGTCAGGGTAAGAGCTAGGGCCGAAATAGAAGAGCTACCAAAGGGAAAGCAGCAGATAGTAATAACAGAAATACCATTCCAGGTCAATAAATCTAGGTTGGTAGAAAGAATAGCAGACCTAGTAAGGGACAAGAAGGTTGAAGGAATATCAGACCTTAGAGATGAAACTAATAGACATGGTATAAGGGTTGTAATAGAGTTAAAGAGGGATGTAAATGCCAATATTATACTAAATAACCTATACAAGCACTCACAGCTAGAGGAGACCTTCTCAATTATAAATCTGGCCATAGTGGACAAGACTCCAAAGGTACTTAACCTAAAGCAGTACCTAGAGTGCTATGTAGACCACCAGAAGGATGTAATCACAAGAAGAACTCAGTTTGAGCTTAAGAAGGCCCAGGCTAGAGCCCATATATTAGAAGGTTTAAAAATAGCCCTAGACAATATAGATAGGGTAATATCAATAATCAGGGGCTCTGAAAATGGTCAGATAGCCAAGGAAAAGCTGATAGAAGAATTTGCCCTATCAGATATACAGGCCCAGGCAATCCTTGATATGAGACTTCAGAGGTTGACAGGTCTAGAAAGAGATAAGATAGATAATGAATACAAGGAATTAATGGAAAGAATAACATACCTAGAATCTATACTAGCTGATGAAAGCAAGTTATTTGGAGTAATAAAGGATGAAATGCTAGCCATTAAGGACAAGTATGCAGATCCAAGAAGGACAGAAATAAAGCCAGCAGAGGGTGAAATAGCCCTAAAAGACCTTTATGAGGAAGAGGAAGTAGCTATAACACTTACCCACCTTGGTTATATAAAGAGGTTGCCTGCCGATACATACAAGAGCCAGAAGAGGGGCGGAAGGGGTATTTCAGCCTTGACTACAAGAGAAGAAGACTTTGTAACAGACTTGATATCTACAACTACCCACTCATTGATGCTATTCTTTACAAATAGGGGTAGGGTCTACAAGCTAAATGCCTATGAGGTTCCAGAAGGTAAGAGGACATCAAAGGGAACAGCTATAGTCAACCTACTACAGCTAAATCCTGGTGAAAAGATAGCAAGGACTATTTCCTTCAATACAGACAGCAAGGAAAATGACGACTTGAAGTATCTACTATTTGTTACAAAGAGTGGTATAGTGAAGAAGACACCTATATCAGACTTTAAGAATATCAACAAGTCTGGCCTAATAGCTATAAACCTAAAAGATGGTGACGAGCTAATAGGTGTAAACAGGACTAGTGGCGAAGAGGATATAATCCTAGTCACTGAAAATGGTATGTCAATCAGATTTAACGAAAATGATGTAAGGGCTATGGGAAGAACAGCGACTGGTGTCAAGGGTATCACCCTATCTAAGGGAGACCAGGTAGTTTCTATGGACCTTATAAGCAATGGATCTGACTTATTAGTAGTAAGTGAAAAGGGCTTCGGCAAGAGGACTGAAACAGAGGAATACAGACCACAAATTAGGGCTGGTAAGGGTATAAAAACATATAATATCAACTCTAAGACTGGCAAACTAGTTGGTGCTACCCTAGTTAACGAGGATGACGAAATGATGATGATAAATTCTAATGGAGTCTTGATAAGGATTAGGGTGAATGAAATATCTATTTTCGGTAGGGTGACTAGCGGTGTTAAACTAATGAAGACAGATGAAGAGGTTGAAGTAGTTTCAATAGCTAAACTAAAGGGAGAAGAGGAATAATATCTAGTAAGATTTGAGTGTTTTAAGGAGGATTTTATGTCGTTAAATATAAAATCGAATTATGAAAATGATTCAAATGAGTGGCTTGTTGCACTAAAGGGTGAACTAGACCTGGCGTGTGCCAACAATCTTAAGGAAGAATTATATAAGGCTGTAGAAGAAAAGTTTGCAGATGTAGTAATTGATATGACTAATCTTGAATATATAGACTCTACAGGTATAGGTGTACTAGTAGGACTTATGAAAAAATTAAGGACTGACGGTAAGGATATAAAGATATCCAATGCCAAGGATAATGTAAAAAGAATTTTTAAGATTACTGGTCTAGACCAGATCATAAACATGGAGGGATAAATTTGGCGTACGATTTAATAAGCATGAATATGTCTGTCAACCCAGATTTTGTATCTGTAATCAGACTAACATTATCAGGTGTAGCTAGCAGGATTGGCTTTTCACTTGATGATATAGAAGATATGAAAGTTTGTGTATCAGAAGCTTGTACAAATGCCATCAAACACAGCAAAAAGGACGAATTTCAGGTTAAGTTTTATGTATATCCTGATAGGTTAACCATTGAGGTTTTAGACGATGGTATAGGTTATGATGTTGATTCTTTAGCATCACCAGACTTAAAAAATCCAAAAACTAGTGGTCTAGGTATATTTATAATAAAGACTCTAATGGATGAGGTTGAAATAAAGTCTTGTGATAAGTGTGGAACTATAATTAAGATGACAAAGTTGGTTGGAGTTGAGGAATAAATGGATTTGATCACAGAAAAAAAATATGAAGAAATGGACGTAAAAGAACTTTTCAAAATTTTTTCTGATGATAAGACAAATGCTGCGGTTAGAAACATACTTATTGAGAAACATCTATACTTGGCAAAAATACTGT
>NZ_CDRRTB010000122.1:0-3153 GCF_977045075.1 Peptostreptococcus sp.
CTTTTTCTGCTATATCCTTGTCTAGGTCCTTAATGTTGGCGATATCTTTAGGCTTGTCTGTAGATTCCTTATTTCCAGACTCCTTCTTGATATTGTCCATAGCAAACATGATTATATCGTTGGCAGATTCATAAGATCCCTTCTTTTCAGCATTATAGATAGCCTTGGCATTTTCAAGAGCCTTTTCTAGGATTTCTTTACTTCTACCCTCTACAAGACCTGTCTTTAGCATCTTTTCAGCCATCTTAATACTATTCTTTAATAGGGCCTTGCTAGCTGCTGTATCATTGTTTTTATCTTCACTATCTGTCTTTTTATCAGTATCCTTACCAATTATAGATTCCTTTGGTGCTTTTGACCAATCTATACTCAATATAGCCGGCTGGCTGGCATCCTGGTTAGCATTCCCAGTTTCTTTGGCAATTGCATCCATAGCATCAACCCAAACTCTAACAGCTATTTCCTTTTCGCCCCTCTTAGTCCTAGTGAAAGAAACCTTGCCTGGGAATTCACTACCGGCATCTTCGTATTTTGAAAGAACCTTGGCAGGTACATAGTCATTTCCAGTCGCTTCATCTACTGTATCATATACACCCATCCTGTATAGGTGACCAATTCTCTTCTTGCCTGCAAGTACGTATTCCATAGAATGGAAATTTAAGGTAAGTTTTATGCCCTGGCTAGTTTCTTCTACCTCCACAGTCTTGTCCATAGCATCTGCACCCATAGAGTTTTCTGAACGGTTGTCATACTTAACTAAATTAACAGGTAGTGTATACTTCATTAGCTTTTTATCACTTGTGCTTTCGCTTGAGCCTGTTTCAGTCTTTGAGTTTGCATCTACTGTAGCCCTTGCTTCCTTGCTAACTTCATAGTTCTTTACCCATTCTCCTACTACCAGGGTATAAAGCTGTTGAGTAAGCCTGTATAGGCTGCCATTTTCCATCCTCTTATCGCTTGCAGTTTCCTTAGGGTCAGCTAGCTTGTTCAAGTCTTCTTTTTCGTAAATAGTCTTTGTAGACCCATCATCATAGACTCTCTCTACCCTAGTAACTATCTTAAAGTCCCTAGCCTGTCTTATTTTACTTGCTATATCATCGTGCTTTCCACCATTCTTCTTCAATAGTTTGTCAGAGTAGTCCTTGTACTCATCCATCTTAAATATCTTCTTATTCTCGAAAGTGACAGCCTCATTCCAGTTTAATAGGTCAAGTATATTTATATCACCCTTATCACTAAACTCAACCTTGCCATTTTTGGCACTTAAATTATAGTCCACTGGGCTTCTTTGGGAATAATATCCACCCTGCTGGCTCTTGTTTATCTTTAGACTCTCATAAGCAGCCGGCATTTCTGCTGGAAGTAGGTTACTAGCTATGTTCAAAGAGTCGAATTTAACATCATCCAGCCTAGGTAGACTTGTAAGGTTGTTGTGTGTTAAGTCTATTTTCAAACCTTCCCTCTTGGCTAGATTTTTCCATATATCTTCACTAATGCTAGATATATTATTGAATTTTAAGTCTAGGTGCTTTAGGTTAGTAAATTCACCCACATAGGCTGGAAGTGTAGCCAACCTATTGTTTCCTAGTCCCAATCTCTGTAAATTACTAGCACCACCTATGCTAGTAGGTAGCTTTACAAGGGCGTTGTCTGTTATTGATAAAGACCTTAGGTCTCTATTATTCTTAAATAGGCCATCGCTCAATATTGATAGGTCATTTGCACTTAGGTCTAAGTTTTTTAACTTGGCAAGATTGTCAAAAGTACCCTCTTTCACTTCGCTTATCATTGTATTTCCAAGATCTATATCAGTTATTTCAGGATTATTTGCAAATAAATCCTTATCCAAGATAGCAATTGGATTAGAGGCAAGTGACACCTTTTTTAACTTCTTGTTGTTCTTGAATATATCCTTAGGTATTTCTGAAATTTTATTACCATTTAAGTATATCTCTTCAAGGTTTACAGCCTTATCGAATACTCCAGCTGGCAGGCTCTTTAATGAGTTTGATGATAGCTTAATCACCTTTACATTTGGGCCCAAGTCCTTTAGTGAACTAATATCATAAATGGTGTTAAACTGACGCTCTAAAGGTGCCCCCCTCCAAGTAAGGTCAACTACTGCCGGAGCCTTTTGCAGTTCTTCACTGCTTATTTCACCATTGTTGTCCCTGTCTAAACCAGAGAATGTAAGCCTCTTTTTAAGGATTTCAGGACTCAATTTACGCTTTTGTTCGAGGTCATATGTCTCATGGAATCCCTTCCATCCTTCATATGCATCCTTCTTAAATACAATCTTAACCTTTGTATACTTTGTATCCATCATACCCTTATACTCAAGCTTACCACCCATATAACTAACCAGAACTGCTCCTTCACGAGCCTTTGTAAGATCCTTCAAATCCATTGTGAAATAGGCCTGAGTCTTTGTAACTGGGTCTACGAAGTCCTTCTTAGATTCTTCAGGCCAAGTGTTGTCTGTATTTTTAATCCTAAAGTCCAAAAGTCCATCTGCAAAGAACAAGTTTAAGAACCTAGCTGTAAGTTTATTACCACGCTTTTCTACCTCTACATTCCTATCAAAGAAGCCCTGTAGCATAGATGTACCCTTTCTACCATCAGCGTACTTAGCTTCAAAGCCTATTGTATACTTGCCATCTGGCGCCTTTTCTAGGTCGGCTATATCTATCTTCTTAAGGCCTTCTAACTCCTTTGCCTCTTCCTGTGGCAACTCCGTATCTACTTCTTCCTTAACATTGTCAGACCAGCTAATAGTGGAATTGTCATCAAGGTAGAATACTACCTTATTATTGGCTCCTAGGTCACTATTCCAATTCTTTATAATTGGGTCTTGGTCACCATTTGGTATATTCATAAAGTCATTACCACCAGAATTTTTAATAAATTTTTCATCCTGTACTGTATATCCATTTATAATAACCTGCTTGATATGAGGAGCTAATCCGTATACTAGGTCCCTATGCTCTTGTAACTCATCATCAGTCTTTTCCTCATAGCCCTTTAGATTTATAACAATTGACTGTGATTTTCTAGTTACATTCTTAATTGCATCCTTATAAAAGTCTGCCCAAGTGATACCTTCTGGCTTCTTGTCACCAGTTTCATACTTTATGGTAGACCCGTCTACAAACT
>NZ_CDRRTB010000123.1:0-3088 GCF_977045075.1 Peptostreptococcus sp.
TCCTAAAAATTAAGAAGGTAGATACTATCTCACTTGTAAATGGATACAAGGGACTGGCAGATGCCATCAGCTTCTCACCAGTTGCTGGAGAAAAGACTATACCAATAATTTTAACTGATAACAAGGGGCTATACTCAATGCCTGAGGACCTAAAGGATCCATCAAGGGTAAGCAAGTCATACATAATAGGTGGTTTTGAATCTGTGCCAAGAAGTGTAGCATCTAATCTGTCATCACCAGAGAGGGTGAGTGGTATCAATAGGAGTGACACAAATGCCCAGATTATAGAAAAATTTTATCCATCTGATAAGTTAGACTATGTATTTGTATCGAAAAATGGCCAGAAAAATCCTGATGAGCTAATAGATGGATTGGCAGTTGGTGCTTATGCAGCCAAGGTATCATCACCTATAGTCCTAGCTAATGGCAAACTATCTGACAATCAAGTAAAGGCCTTAGAAAAGAAGAAGATAACTAACATTACCCAGGTTGGTTTGGGACCTAACAGTATGGCTGTTACAGAGCTACTTATCATGCAGGCAGGTAGCCATACTGACCTAGATACTAGCAGCATCAAGAGTGATGGTAGCCAGCTAGACAATAGTAAGATAGACAGTCTAGAGGTTGATAGCAAGACAGTAAAGAACACGGAACAGTAAGAGTATAACAATAAAAAGAAAAACCAATGTGTTGGAGGAAGTCTGATGAAAATTTACAATACTATGACTAGAAAAAAAGAGGAATTTATACCTTTAGAAGAAGGTAAGGTAAAGATGTATGTCTGCGGACCAACTGTATATAACTTTATCCACCTAGGAAATGCAAGACCTTTTACAGTATTTGATACACTTAGGAGGTATTTTGAATATAGGGGATATGAGGTTACATATATACAGAACTTTACAGATGTTGATGACAAGATAATAAAAAGGAGTCATGAAGAGGGCATATCTCCAGAAGAGGTAGCTGAAAAATATATCAAGGAATACTTTATAGACTGTGACGGTCTAGGTATCAAGAGGGCTACAGTCCATCCACAGGTAACAGACAACATAGAAAATATAATAGTATTTGTACAGGACCTAATAGACAAGGGCTATGCCTATGAAGCTGGTGGAGATGTCCTATTCAGGACCAGAAAATTTGAAGAATACGGCAAGCTATCCCACCAGAACATAGAAGAGCTAGAGCTAGGTGCCAGAATAGATGTTGACGACAAGAAAGAAGACCCACTAGACTTTGTTCTTTGGAAGGCTAAAAAAGAGGGAGAACCTGGCTGGCAGTCTCCATGGGGTGAAGGTAGACCAGGTTGGCACATAGAATGCTCTGTAATGTCAAATAGGTACCTAGGAAACACAATTGATATACATGCAGGTGGTCAGGACCTACAGTTCCCTCACCATGAAAATGAAATTGCCCAAAGTGAGTGTAGAAACGGTCATACCTTTGCTAGGTACTGGATGCACAACGGCTACATAAATGTAGACGGTGAAAAGATGTCTAAGTCTCTAGGAAACTTCTTTACAGTAAGGGACATATCAGAAAAATATGACCTGGGCTTAGTGAGATTTTTCCTATTGGCAACACAGTATAGAAACCCAGTAAACTTCTCAGATACAGTGCTAGAGCAGGCTAAGGCAGGCCTTGAAAGACTAACAAATGCTAGGGATAATGCAGAATTTATCCTAGGAAATCTAGATGATTCTAGCCTTAGAGATGAAGAAAAGGACTTGGCAGCAGGCCTAGACAAGTACAGGGATAGATTTATAGAGGCTATGGATGACGACCTAAATACAGCTGATGCTATAAGTGTTATATTTGAACTTGCCAAGTTTATGAATACAAACATATCCGATCAATCATCAAAGGAATTCGTTCAGTTGAACTTAGATATCTTTAATGAATTGACAGGTGTATTGAATATAGCCAACAAGTCTGTAGAAGAAGATGACAGCCTAAGCCAGAAGGTTGAAGACCTAATAGCTAAGAGGGCCCAGGCTAAGAAGGAAAAGAACTTCGCCTTAGCTGACCAGATCAGGGATGAGCTAGCAGCAATGGGAATAGCCATAGAGGATACAAGACAGGGTGTAAAATGGAAGAGAATATAGACCTAAGGCCTAATCTGAGCCAGGATGAGTTGGTGAGAATATCACCCCTTACCCTGGCCTACCTAGGCGATACAGTGTATGAATCCTATATAAGAGAATACCTGATAAAAAAGAACGTCTTCTTGAAGATAAATAATTTGCACAAAATGGCTATAATATATGTGAGGGCAAAGTCCCAGGCTAGGGCCATCAAGGGCATAGAAGGCATCCTACAAGAAGATGAATTAAGTGTATTTAAGAGGGCTAGAAACCACAAGAAAAATACCAGTGCCAAAAATGCAAGTATGATAGATTACAAGCATTCAACTGGTTTCGAAGCTGTGGTAGGCTACCTCTACCTAAAAGGTGACAAGGATAGGTTGGACCATATAATTTCCCTTAGTATAAGGGTAATAGAGTCAGACCAAAACCAGTCCAATAGGAATAAGGAAAAATAGTAAGGTGGTGAACTTTTTGGCTATAATAGAGGGAAGAAACCCTATAATAGAGGCCCTAAAAAATAATAGGCCCATAGAAAAAATAATGGTAAATAAGGCTTCAAAAGAAGGGTCTATCAAAAAGATACTTGCCATGGCCAAGGAAAACAAGGTCATAATACAAGAAGTAGATAGGCACAAGCTTGATGAGATGTCAGAGAGTCATGCCCACCAGGGTGTAATAGCTATAACAAGTGATTATAGGTACTATGACCTAGATGAGATACTAGAAATACCAAGACAAAAAGGTGAAGACCCCTTCTTTATAATATTAGATGGGATTACAGACCCCCACAATCTTGGATCTATAATAAGGACTGCTGATGCCGTAGGAGCTCATGCAGTCATAATACCAAAGAGGAGGAGCGTTCAGATAACACCTATAGTTGCCAAGGCGTCTGCAGGTGCTGTAGAATACCTACCCGTATGTAAGGTGACAAATATTGTAAATACTATCAAGACCCTAAAGGAAAATGGCCTATGGATAGCAGCTGTTGATATGGA
>NZ_CDRRTB010000124.1:0-3057 GCF_977045075.1 Peptostreptococcus sp.
TAGCAAACAAACTTAAGGAGCTACCACTTTCATACTTTTCTACCCACAACCTATCAGACCTATCTCAGACAGTCATGATGGATGTTGGAAATATAGAAATGGTAATATCCCATGCCATACCGGCTGGAATTGGCTTCGCAGTATTCTTTGTACTGATGACAATTCTAATGTGTATGTCGAATTTTATCCTGGGGCTAACAGTTGCCATGCCTATATGGATAGGCTTCCTATTTATATTCCTGTCAAAAAAGGTCCAACAGAGTAGTACAAATAAGTTTTTTAATAAACTATTGGAAAACTCAAATGCCTTCCAGGAGGCCTTTGAAATGCAGGAGGAAATAAAGTCCTATTCTATGCAGGACCAGGTAAGGGCTGATGTTGAAGATAAGCTTGAATCTACAGAATTAATCCATTTAAAGGCAGAGATTGGCCTGGGCCTATTATCCTTCTTTATAGGAATTCTGCCGTATTTAGCACCAGTTTTAACTGCTACAGTAGGGGCAGGCCTATATATGTCAGGCTCTATAAATGTTTTGTATTATGTAGGTTACCTAATGGCAGCTACAACCCTTTCATACCAATTTGCAGGTATACAAGAATATGTACTAATGATATTCTTCTTTGAGTCTAGCTACAAGAGGATAGAAGAGTTAAAGGAGGAGCCTGTTCAAACAGGAGAGGATAAGGACCTAACAAGCTTCGATGTTAGATTTGACAACGTTGAGTTCCAGTATGGGGATAATAGGGTCATCAAGGGCCTATCCTTTGTAGCAAAGCAAAATGAGGTCACAGCTATAGTTGGTCCATCGGGCTGTGGTAAGACTACTGTTTTGAGGCTGATTTCTAGACTATATGACTATGACAAGGGTAAGATCAGTATAGGTGGCCAGGATATAAAGGACATTAGCACCAGGTCAATGTTCAAGAATATATCCATGGTATTCCAGAACGTAGACCTATTCGATTTCTCTATTATGGAAAATATTAGGATGGGTAGGAAGGATGCCAGTGATGAAGAGGTACTTGCAGCAGCCAAGCTAGCAAATGTAGACAAAATAGTTGCCAAGCTACCGAATGGCTATGACACCCTTATTGGAGAGAATGGGTCTAAGCTATCAGGTGGAGAAAGGCAGAGAATATCTATCGCCAGGGCCTTTTTAAAGAATGCCCCTATTGTTCTTCTAGATGAAATATCTGCCTCTCTTGATGTGGAAAATGAAATGGAAATTCAAGAAAGTATTAATAGGCTAATCGAGGGTAAGACCATTATAATTATCTCTCATAGGCTAAAGTCTATAGAAAAGGCGGACAATATATTAGTCATGAAGGATGGTATTTTAGATTCTCAGGGTTGCCACGAGGACCTATTGAAGGAATCAGACCTTTATAGGTCTATGGTTGAAAAATCTAGACTGACTGAGGAGTATGTGTATTAGTAAGTAATGTTAGTATTTATGAAAAAATTTGGAGTTTTTGGAGAGTATTCAAAAACTCTGTAAATTAGAATAAGTCCTTCTGTGGTAAAGTATATTTATCATAGGAGGGCTTTTAAAATGGAATAAGAAAAAGAACCAATAATTATTATGTTATAATATAGGTAAGTATTTTTTATAGGAGGGATTGTTATGAAAATGAAAAAAACGCTTTTTGCATTATTTGCACTTTTATTGAGCATATCTTTATCAACTGGATGCACAGGTGGTAGTGAATCTACAAATAAACATATCTCAGATAAAATAATGAACACTACTTTGAGTGGCTTAAATATAAAAGGAGAATTTTCTGAAGCGTATTCCAAATATGATGACGTTGGCTGGCCATCAGATGGCTTTAGATACATGGTTGTAAAATTCGACCAGGACATAAGCCCTGATATCGAAAAAAATTTCAATAATTATTCTATAGATAAATTAGATTATAATAAGTCCATTGAGAGTATTGAAAAGCATTGCGATATAAAAGAGTTAGTTGATACTATCAAGATTGATTTTTCCAAGAATAAAGATTCCGTATATGGTATCAAAAAAGTCTTCAGAGATGAAGATGCGAAAAATAAGGATTTTGCAGATGAAATATATATTTTATCTTATGATAAATCTATTAAAACCTTATATCTATTAGTTGATTACATGTAGTATGATGTAAATCAAAACAACCTGTTAAGCGGGTGGTTTGTCCAATGGTTACCGTATTATTGCACATAGAGCAGAAGATTGACCTAGCGATTATAGATATAGTAAAATAAAATATAGCAATTGAAATGACGCCTGTAGTCCTTGTGAGATTCAAATAAAAAGAAGACCACAATTGCTACAGGCTTTATATTACTATATATGATATTAGAAAGAGAGATATAGACTATGACTGATGAAATAATAGAAATGGCCAGGCCAGAAGGTGATAAGGAACCAGTAGAGGGCGACAAAATGCCCAAGGAAAAGTTTCTAATTAAGACAACAGATGAGTTTAACAGGTACGTAGACCATATATACGATCTCTTAAAGAGTGGATATATCCTATACAGGGAGGGAATTTACTCATCATCTAATTTATTTTCAATAGTAGCTATTGAGGAGATAGTAAAGGTATATAATGCCATTTTTTCTAAGGATGTAGACGGTTATGCCGGTAGGGGTATGGGGAAGAGGATCTTTGGTCCAGACTACTACCTTTGGATGGATGATCGACTAACAGATGCAGTTGAAGAGGAAGACCTAAAGGAAATTTTTGACCTCTATAATAGTGGGGCCTTGAAAGAACTGAAAAATGACTCCATCTACTGTGAGCGTAGGTCTGACGCTATACTATTGCCTGCAGACCATATAGATGATAAGTTTGCAAGAAATATGCTTCTGTTTGCTATCCAGGCCTATGAGGATAATCTGGCTGGATTTAGCCTTTATGCCATCGAGATTTCTAAGAAGACAGATAAGCTATTTGAAGAGATACTATAAGCTCGGGAGGAAGATATGAAAATATACAAGGAGCTTCAAGCCTTAAAGGAGAAAGAATATGCAGATTTTCAAGCCAAACTGGTTCCGACTATAGAACCATCGA
>NZ_CDRRTB010000125.1:0-3032 GCF_977045075.1 Peptostreptococcus sp.
AGGAGGTAAGTTGCATGAAATTAGAGTTAAATCTCGAATCGTTTGACAAGGGGTTGGAGGTCCTAAGCAAGGAATATAGGATATTCGCTCCAAAGGCTTTCCCTCAGAGGGGAACTTACTCAGATACAGATGTTGTTAAGTATTCAGTAGTTAGTTCCTTTGATGAAATGGTGTGGGATAGAAAGTCAAATTTTTCACCAAAAGAGACTTTTTTACCTATTAACGAGGTCTTGTTCTACTTTACTGAGAGCGAATTCAGAGAGTCTTCAATCGATGATAGGAAGACGCTTGTATTCCTTAGGGCTTGTGACCTAAACGCAGTAAAGAGGGTAGACCAGATTTATCTTGGAAATGGTGAAGAAGAGGACTACTACTACAAGAGGAACAGGGAAAAGGTTAAGTTTGTCTTGGTTGGATGTCAGGAATCCTATAGAAACTGCTTCTGTGTAAGCATGGATTCAAATAGGGCTGATGACTACCATGCTGCCATGAACATAAGGGATGGCAAGATTTTCCTAGATATAAGGGACGAGGACCTAAATGTGTTCGAGGGAAGTCCAACAGACTTTGAGCTTGATTATGTGAAGGAAAACCTATTTAAGGTGAATGTGCCTGATAAGGTTGACTTCAACCACATGAAGGACCACAAGATGTGGGATGAATACGATGCTAGGTGCATTGCCTGTGGTAGGTGTAACTTTACCTGTCCAACTTGTACTTGCTACTCTATGCAGGATATTTTCTATAGGGAAAATGAAAATGTAGGTGAGAGAAGAAGGGTATGGGCATCATGTCAGGTTGACGGCTATACTAGTATAGCTGGTGGACATTCCTTCAGAGAAAAGCACGGCCAGAGGATGAGGTTTAAGTCTATGCACAAGATTCATGACTTCAAGGAAAGATTTGGCTACAATATGTGCGTAGGATGTGGCAGATGTGATGATGCCTGTCCACAGTATATTTCATTCTCAGAGGCTATAGACAAGGTATCCAAGGCCATGAGCGAAAAAGATTTGGAAAAGTAGGAGGTCATTATGTGTAATAGTAAAAACCCATATATACCAGTAGCAAGTGAAATACTTGAAATAATAAAGCATACTGACAAGGAGTGGACTTTTAGGACTAAGACTGATACTAGCAAGGTAAAGCCAGGCCAGTTCTATGAGATATCCCTTCCAAGGTACGGTGAATCACCAATATCTGTATCAGGTATTGGGCCAAACTATGTAGACCTTACTATCAGAAACGTAGGTAAGGTTACAGGTGTAATCTTCGGCTACAAGCCAGGAGACAAGCTATTATTAAGAGGACCTTATGGTAATGGCTTTGATATTAATGAATACAAAGGAAGGGACCTAGTTGTGGTAGCAGGTGGTTCTGCCCTAGCTCCTGTAAGGGGTATAATTGAATATGTATATGACCACAAGGAAGAATTTAAGTCCTTCAAACTAATCGTAGGCTTCAAGTCACCAGCAGATGTGCTATTTGCCAAGGACCTTGAAAAGTGGGCTCAAAGGCTGGATATCCTAGTGACAGTTGATGGTGCAGAAGAGGGCTATAAAGGGAATATAGGCTTGGTAACAAAGTATATACCAGAATTAAACATAGATATAGACCAGGCATCTGCAGTGGTTGTAGGACCACCTATGATGATGAAGTTTGCAGTTGCAGAATTTTTGAAACTAAATATGGCCGAGTCTAATATTTGGGTTTCATACGAAAGAAGAATGCACTGTGGTATAGGTAAGTGTGGTCATTGTAAGATGGATTCAACATATATCTGTCTAGATGGTCCAGTATTTAGCTATGATTTTGCTAAGAACTTAGCAGACTAGGAGGTAGAGTCATGATTAGAGATTTGAATACTAAAAAGGTGATGAAAAATGCCTTTAGAATAACTAAGCACAAGTATCAGACATCTTTGAGAGTCAGGGTTCCAGGTGGTTTGATAGACCCGGAATCACTAATGACAGTGTCTAAGATTTCGTCTGAATACGGAGACGGTCAGATACATATAACTACTAGACAGGGATTTGAAATACTTGGTATAGCTATGGAGGATATGGGTCAGGTAAACCAGATGATCCAACCTGTAATTGAAAAGCTTGACATCAACCAAGATAAAAAGGGAACAGGTTATGGGGCAGCAGGAACTAGAAATGTATCTGCCTGTGTGGGCAACAAGGTCTGTCCAAAGGCCCAGTACAATACTACTAAATTTGCCAAGAGAGTAGAAAAGGCGATATTCCCTCATGACCTACACTTTAAAGTAGCCCTAACAGGGTGTCCAAATGACTGTATAAAGGCAAGAATGCACGACTTTGGTATAATCGGTACTTGCCTACCTGAATACGAAATGGATAGGTGTGTAACTTGCATGGCTTGTGTAAATAAGTGTAAGTCATATTCAGTAGGGGCCCTAAGGTGTGAAAACAACAAGATAATTAGAAATGAAGAAAAGTGCATAGGCTGTGGTGAATGCGTACTTAACTGTCCTATGAATGCTTGGACAAGAAGCCCTAAAAAGTACTACAAGCTGATGATAATGGGTAGAACAGGTAAGAAAAACCCTAGACTAGCGGAAGACTGGTTGAGGTGGGTTGATGAAGATTCTATAGTTAAGATAATAGAAAATACCTACGACTATGTTAAGGAATATATTGATCCTAAGGCACCAGGCGGTAAGGAACATATAGGCTACATAATTGATAGGACTGGCTTCCAGGAATACAGAAAGTGGGCCCTAAAGGATGTTAACCTACCAGAGGAAACAATAGAAAACAAGAACGTATATTGGGGTGGCCCAAAATACTATTAGGAATCGGTTTTTAATAGGGAATAAGGTATTCGAATATATTTATAGTAAATGAGTTCTCCTTATGGTAACATAATAAGGGGAGCTTGTTTACAAGCATTGATTTTGAATTATATATTAGTGATGTTTTGGAGGTAATTATGTACGATGAAACAATCGGTAAGCTGACGGGTGCAGCTAAGAAAAAGCTTGGTGTTTTGAATGATAGTACGTTCAA
>NZ_CDRRTB010000126.1:0-2926 GCF_977045075.1 Peptostreptococcus sp.
GGTATGCTTGACAATATGCTAAACTACAGACAGAGATGGTATTCTAATTCAAAAGATAGGGGTGACAATTATGGAAAGTAAAAACAAAAATACGAGCCTATTCTCCTATTTTTCTTACCTATACTTTGCGGTTATATTCCTTATGTCAGCCTATATATGCTACAAGAACCTGGCCTTGGGAATAACATCCTTCTTGGTTTTGATAGTACTAGTCCTTATATACTTAAACAAGAAGAAGATGGACTTAAAAAAGTGGCGTGATAGGGTTCAGAGCGCTTCTTTCAACTTCAGTAATTTGACAAAGAAGTCCCTACTAAACCTTCCTATCCCCCTTTGTATCCTAGAAATGGACGGTACCATATCTTGGGCCAATAAGTACTTCGACCAAATGATTGGTCTTGAGGAAGGATCTACGTCTATAGGTGATAACCTAGAGGATATAGTTGGAGAATTAACACTTAGAAAGGTCCTAGATGAGTCAAAAATCATGGAAGACGAGTTTGTCTACAGGGATAGAACTTATACACTTAGGTACTGTTTTACTAAAACAGATGACAAGAACCAGACAGGGCCTGAGTTCAGAGTGGTAATGTACTGGCTAGACCATACTGATCTAGACCAGCTAAGAATAGATCTTGATAACAACAAGCCAGCCATAATGGTTATAGAGATTGATGGTTATGAGGATGTAATAAAAAGTACTCCTGAGGAAAATCAGTCTCTGATCAGGGTAGATATAGAAAAAATTATATCAAGGCTTGAAGATGAGACTGAGGGCCAGATAGAGAAGCTGGCAAATGATAAGTATATCTTGTTCACCAACAAGCAGGCAATCAAGAAGCTAGAAAAATGCAAGTTCCCTATCCTAGATGAGGCAAGAGAAATAGACAGAGACAATAGTCTTCCTGTCAGCCTTAGTGTAGGTGTTGGCTATGATGGTGAAACAATAGAAGAAACTGGTAAATTTGCCTCTGGTGCCATAGACATGGTCCTTGGTAGGGGTGGAGACCAGGTTGCTGTAAAAAATAAAGATGGTTATAGCTTCTTTGGAGGAAAGTCCAAGGGCTTTGAAAGAAAGACTAAGGTTAAGTCTAGGCTAATAGGCCATGCCTTTAGGGAAATTGTCAGCCAAAGTGACCACATCCTAATAATGGGTCACCACTATCCAGACATGGATGCCATGGGGGCTGCTGTAGGAGTATTTGACATATGCAAATCATATGGCAAAAAAGCCCATATAGTCCTTGATGAAGTCAATGAAGCAGTTGAGATTTTTGTAAAGAGAATAAAGGAAGACAAGTACTTTGAAGATATCTTTATAGGCCATGAAAGGGCCATAGATATGTGTAAGAAAAAGACCCTAGTGGTTGTAGTCGACACACATAGGCCTAGCTATACAGAGTGTCAAAAGCTTCTTAGCCTATCAAACAGAGTAGTAGTAATAGACCACCACAGAAGAGGGGTTGAATATATAAACGATAGCATCCTCCTATTCCATGAAATCTATGTTTCATCTACCTGCGAGATGGTGACAGAGCTAATCCAGTACACGGATTTTGATATAAACATACACAAGTTAACAGCCGAGGGGCTTTTGGGTGGTATCTACCTTGACACCAAGAATTTTGAATTCAAGACAGGGGTGAGGACCTTCGAAGCGGCTTCCTACCTTAGAAATTTGGGAGCAGAGACCCTATCAGTTAAGAAGTTCTTCAACTCATATGCTGAAGACTTCCTAGTAAAGGCTGAAATTATACAGAGAACTGAAATCGTAAAGGAAAGGATTTGTATATCATATGCCAAGGCTGAAATAGACAATATAAATATAGTCATAGCCAAGGCTGCAGATGAGCTTTTAAATATCAAAAATATAGAGGCTTCATTTGTACTTGGTATGAAGGGTGATACCGTATTTATCAGTGCTAGGTCACTGGGAGACATCAATGTACACATCCTTATGGAAAAAATCGGTGGAGGTGGCCATATAGATATAGCTGGAGCCCAGCTTAAGGATGTAAGCCTGTCTCAGGCCTACAATATGGTCAAAGACATAATAGAAGAATACTTAGAGGAGGAAGAAAAATAGATGAAGGTTATTTTATTAAAAGATGTAAAAGGAACTGGTAAGAAGGGGGAAGTAAAGGAAGTCAGCGATGGCTATGCTAGAAACTTCTTAATTAAAAAGGGGGTAGCTGTAGAGGCTAGCCAGGCTAATATGAAGGAATTAGATGAAAAGGAAAAGTCTAAGGAAAGAAAGGCCCTAATAGAATATGAAGAAGCTGTCCTACTAGGAAAGCAGATGGAAGAAATCAATATCCAGATAGAGGTAAAGGCCGGTGAAGGTGGAAGATTATTTGGCTCTATAACTTCTAAGGAAATTGCTGAACAGTTAAAGAAGCAGAAGAATCTCGATATAGATAAGAGAAAGATACTTATGGATGAACCTATCAGAACTCTTGGTTCAACATTTGTTGAAATCAAGCTTCATCAGAAGGTTACAACTAAGATAAGGGTTGACGTAAAGGAAAAGTAGTGAGATACGGACAATAAATATTTAGCGAGGCTTGGTCCTCGCTAAATTTAAATAGCTAGAATAAAAAACCGGGATTTTATCCCTACCAGGCCTTGGAGACCCTGGAAGGATAATCCTAGCCTACTAAACTATAAGGAGGATAATAAGCGTGGCAGAATTAATGAAGACTCCCCCCCACAATCTTGAATCAGAGCAGTGTGTTATAGGGTCTATAATTATGGAAGAGGAAACTATGGTCCCTGTTGCAGAGATATTGGACATAGAAGATTTCTATATAGATGCTCACAAGGTAATCTATGAATCAATGCTAGAGCTAAATAACGAAAGAAAGCCTATAGACATGGTTACTGTATCCAACAGGCTAAAGGAAAAGGGATACTTGGACCAGGTAGG
>NZ_CDRRTB010000127.1:0-2886 GCF_977045075.1 Peptostreptococcus sp.
ACTCAACTGCTGCATCATTTCCTAACTGTCTTTGCCTATAGTTCATAGCAGCTACCTCTAGTATAAGAGCTGTATTTCTACCTGGTCTTACTGGTACTACTAACTTTTCTATTTTTTCACCCAGCATATACTCATAGTCCCTGTCCAAGCCTAACCTATCATAGTACTTGCCAGGCTTCCAGTTTTCTAGGTAGACTACAAGGTCTATCTTTTTTGAAGTATTCATAGCCCTTGCTCCATAAAGGCTCTGTATATCTACTATTCCTATACCCCTAATTTCTAAATAATTTCTCAATATTTCTGGTGCTTGACCCACTACTAAACCATCATCAACCCTCTTTATTTCGACAGCATCATCTGCTATCAGCCTGTTTCCATTTTGGATTAGCTCAAGGGCTGTTTCCGACTTACCAATACCGCTTTCACCCCTTATTAGGACACCTACCCCATTAATATCTACTAGTACACCATGCACTGTCTCATTTGGAGCCATCTTATCTTCTAGGTACCATGACAGCCTATTAATAAACCTAGTTGTAGCCTGGTCAGTTGAACAAACAATGACATTGTGCTTTTCTGCGTAGTCATAGAACTCCTCCTTTAGCTCAAGTCCCCTTGTCACTATGACTAGGGGTATATCATGAGAAAAATACTCATCTAGGGTCTTTAACCTATGCTTGTTGGTAAAATTACCAAAGAAGGTATACTCAGTCTTGCCTATAATCTGAATTCTCTCAGGTGTAAAATAGTCAAAATATCCAGCTAGCTGGATTCCTGGCCTATTTAATTCTTTTTCAGTTATATATGTTTCCTCCGCCTTATTATCAGGAGATATTATCTCCTTCAATTTTAAATCGTCAATTAAATTTCTTACTGTAATCTTTGACATCCTATTACCTTTCATTATTTACAACTACCAATTTATTATTTATAGGACCTACCTCGCCCTATTTATATGTCTTAATACCTCATCTGCCAGCCTATCGGTTATACCATCTATGGCAACTAGGTCATCCTTACTGGCCTCCTTAAGTTTATCAACATCCTTAAACTTGTCCATCAAGGCCTTTTTTCTCTTTGGTCCTATACCTGGTATATCATCTAGGATAGACTTGGTCATCTTCTTGTCCCTCAAGCTCCTATGATAGGATATAGAATAGTTGTGGACCTCCTCCTGGATACCCGCCACAAACCTGTAAAGGCTAGTTGTTCTATCCAACTCAATAGTCTTTTCTCCATTTAAAAGACCCTTTGTCCTATGCCTGTCATCCTTATACATGCCCCACAGAGGTATGTCTTCACCATTTTCTTCTAGGACCTTCTTGACCGCAGATACTTGGCCCTTGCCCCCATCTAGGAGGATGAGATCTGGTAGGTTGCCGTGCTTTAGTCGTCTATCCAAAACTTCTGCCATAGAAGCATAGTCATCTGGTCCCTCTACCGTCTTTATCTTAAATCGTCTATATTCCTTTTTATCCTTTATACCCTTTGTATATACTACCATCGTTCCTATTGAATCTACACCTTGGATATTCGATATATCATAGGCTTCTATCCTGTTTAGATTTTTAGCATCCAGGTCTAATAGCTTACCTAATTCTTCAAGCGATCCTATACTCTTTTCATACTTTTTCTTTTTTAGGTCGTCAAACTTCAATAGATATTCATCAGCATTCTTTCTAACCATTAGGACTAGAGCCCTCTTGTCCCCCCTTTTAGGTACCCTTATACTTACGGCGGTTCCCCTTTTAGAGGACAGGATTTCTTCCATTATCTCCATATCCAGAAACTCCTCTTCAACTATAAGCTCTCTTGGTATATATTCCTGGGACATATAGAACTGCTTGATAAAGGACCCTAATATTGTTGACCTGTCACTATCCTTGACACCTTCAAGCATGAAATTTTCCCTTCCAGATACCTTGCCATTCCTTATAAAGAATACCTGAACACAAGCCTCCTGGTCAAAGTTAGCCATGGCTATAACATCCTGGTCAGAATCATTTTGTACATTGGAGATTTTCTGTTTTTCCATTACATCCTTAAGGCTACTTATCTTATCCCTATATGAAGCCGCCTCTTCAAAGTCTAGGACCATGGAAGCCGCCTTCATCTTTTCTTCTAAAACACCTACTAACTTGTCTTCCTTTCCCGACAAAAATAGGAGTATTTCATCTATCATATCCATATATTCTTTTTTTGAAACCATACCTGTACAAGGCCCTATACATTTTTTGATATGATAGTTTAGACAGGGTCTCATACCAGACTTGATTGCCTTGTCCATATCTATATTGCAGGTCCTAATTGGATAAATATTCCTTATTATATCAATTGTGTCATTGACAGCAGATACATTTGAATAGGGACCAAAGTACTTGGCCTTATCCTTTAGGATCCTCCTTACCTTTAGGACTCTTGGATAGTCCTCATTAACCGTTACCTTTATATATGGATAGGTCTTATCATCACGAAGGAGGATATTATATTTTGGTTTGTATTTTTTTATTAAATTACACTCTAATATCAGGGCCTCAAGCTCAGAATCTGTCATTATATACTCAAAGCTGAAAATGTTTTTAACCATGGACCTGACCTTGTCAGAGTGATTCTTTGAAGACTGGAAATACTGTCTTACCCTATTTTTTAAGGACACAGCCTTACCTACATATATTACATTTCCGAACTTGTCCTTCATTATGTATACACCCGGGCTAGCAGGCAGTGTTTTCAAGTGCTCCTGTATGTCAAACATATATTTACCTCCTCGTATAATATACTTGTAGTTAAAACTACTTTTTTTCTTTTCTATCCCCTCTTCTTTGTGGGATAATATTAGTATAGATAGAGGTCGTAGCTACCTCCTTGAAGTCATATCTTCCTTTT
>NZ_CDRRTB010000128.1:0-2830 GCF_977045075.1 Peptostreptococcus sp.
TGTCTAGGTTGCCCATCATCACAGATGGAATCACTAGAGGATGCATGTATGGTACACGGCCTAAATGTAGAGGATGTACTAGCTAAGCTAAACAGCAAGTAGGAGGTAGAAATATGAGTTTATTTTTGGGACCAATTCACCATATAATGTACAATAAGATCAAGTTCCAGGAGGGACTAGTTGATGCAATAGTGAAGGCAGCAGAGGAAAAGACTGGCAACAATGAGCTGGAATTGAAGCTGGACCTAAGCTTGGCAGGTGTGCCAGCAGGTAGCCTAGAGGAGATAGTAGATACTACAAATATACATGGGTCTCTACAGTCACTAGTAGTAATAGTTGAGAAGAGACTAGCCTTTGTAGTTGATGAGGCATTAAGGTCAGGGATATTTACTATAGAAGATATAAAGAATATAGGAAGACAGTATGGTCAGGACCATAACCTTGGTAGTGACCTAGGCATAGAAGATGTATACCCAGCAATAGCAGGTAAGATGTTAAACGGTATGCCATGTGATAGGGTAGAAGAAATGCTAGACTCTACAGAAGACTCATTCAGGTGGAGGGATAGATTGGACATACATGCAGACTATTGGGAGCCTTATGGAAGGTCAAGTAAGGACTTTTATCAGATAAGGACTAGCGTGATTGAAGGTCTCTTAAGTCAGTCTGATATATCATATTCATGGGATGGAGAAAATGAATTTGAGCTTAGGAGGAAGTAAGATGTACGGTATAGACCTTTTGGTAGCAGAGCACCAGAATATATTAAAATTTGTGGGCATAATGAAGTCTAGTTGCAAGGATATCCTTGATGGCAAGGCTGTTGACATAGATAAGTTTAGGCAGTATATAAATTTTGCGAGAAATTACGCTGATAAGCACCACCACGGCAAGGAGGAAGAAATCCTATTTAAGATAATGGTAGATGAGCTTCCACCAGTTGCAGAAAAGCTAATCAGGCAGGGTATGTTGGTTGAGCACGACCTAGGCAGGCTATTTATGACTAACCTAGAGGCTGCCTTGGATAATTATGAAAAGAGCCAGGATGATATATATAAGCTAGACATCATAGCTAATGCAGTTGGCTATGGAGACCTTCTAGCTAGACACATAGAGAAGGAAGATAAGGTAGTATATACTTTTGCAGCAAGAGAATTAAGTGACGACCTAAAGAAGAGGGTTGATGAAGAGACAAGGGCCTTTGAAGAAAGGGATGGTCATATCAGAGACCAGCTTGAATCTTGGCTAGAGTCTGTAAGCTAGTACTCCATAATATAGATAAATTATTAAAATACATTTGTAGTCAATATTTTAAGAAGGGTAACCTCCCATTTACTCTTTCAGCGACCAAGCCAAAGGCCTGGTCGCTTTTTTGTGGTATGACGGGCATGCCATCAACCTATGGAACAACTAATGAATCAAATATAATATCTTATCTTCACTTGTATAGAGATATACAATTTCTTGTGATATAATGTACTAAGAAGCTTATAAATATACTATAATCATGAAACAGGTGGGTCGAATGAATCTTAAAAACGAAAAGAACTTTATTTTTTTATCTGTTGGTATAATATTAATATTTCTTTTATCCATGGGCTACTTTTTCCAGACTGAAATCAGCTCACTTAGGAGGGCTAATAAGCAGGAAACATCAGTTAAGAGGCTTAGGTTTGCAGGTGTTGGGGATAATCTTATCCACGACTCTATTTATAATGCAGCTGACAGGCGTAAGGGCCTTTTTGGAGATGGCCAGTATGATTTTGACCACCTATATGAAAATATAAAGCCGGAACTAGACCAGTATGACCTCAAGTATATCAACCAAGAGTCCATCATAGCTGGAGATAAGTTTGGGATAGGAACCTACCCCCACTTTAATACTCCCCAGGCCATGATACCTGCCTTGACTAGGGCTGGTTTTAACATGATCAATATGGCCAACAACCACTCTCTTGACAAGGGGCCTTGGGCCATACCGGAGTCAATAAAACTGTGGGACCAAACAGATGTATACCATACAGGTGTATTTACATCCCAGGAGGATAGGGACAAACCTGTAATTATTGATAAAAATGGTATAAAAGTAGGATTTCTATGCTATACCTATGGAACAAACGGTATTGAACCAGATACAGACTACAGGGTTTCCTACCTAAATGAGGATAAGATTAGGAGGGATGTAGCCAATATCAAGGACAAGGTAGACTTTATACTGGTTTCCTGCCATTGGGGAGAAGAGGGCATACAGGCCCTAGACAATACGCAAAAGAGGTATTCTAGGCTATTTAGTGACCTGGGTGTAGATGTGGTCTTGGGAACCCATGCCCATAAGATTCAGACAGTTAAGTGGTTGGAAAACCAGGACAAAAAGAAGACCCTGGTATATTATGGTACAGGTAACTTTGTCCATAATATGTTGACCCCTATTACCTACCTAGAGGGTATGGCTACATTTGATTTTGTCAAGGATGGCGATAAAAAGTATATAGATAAACCCAAGTTTGTTCCACTAGTATTCCATTTGGAGAGAAACCAGTATGGGCTTGATGGTTCTGTCTACAGGATGGACAAGTACCCAACAGACCTTGCCAACAGGCACATAGAAATGTACGGAAATGGGGCCTATCACCTTGAAAATTATAGGAATATAGTCAAGAGCATAATTCCACAGGAGTTTTTGGAAAATAAGTAACTTTTTACGAAAAATATTAGAAGATAAGGAGAAGATAAGATGAGTTTAGATAGTAGAATAGATAAGTTTGCCCAGCTGGCTATCAAGTCAGGTATAAATGTTCAACCAGGCGAGAGTCTGCTTATTAGGGCTGAT
>NZ_CDRRTB010000129.1:0-2788 GCF_977045075.1 Peptostreptococcus sp.
GTAAAAAACACTGTGACTTTTCGACAATTTTTTCGTTTTTTAGGTTATCCTTTAGTTTTTAACAATTATATAGAGAAAAGTCCCTTAAATCATTAATGACTTAAGAGACTTTGTCTACGATTTGAGGAATGTGTTAAAATCCACATTCCTCTACTTTAGTAAAATTAAATCAATTCCTTTTTCCCCATAATATATGGATATAAATAGGACTAAAAAATATCTATAAAAAATATTACAACTAGTCTTATTTATTCTTAGCTCTTTCTATCTTTGCATCAACATTAGCTAGGAACTTAGCATTATCAACGATGAACCTTTCATGTGTACCAACACCGATTTCTTCTAATTCATCATAGCACCTAACCTTGAAAACAAGTCTAGACCTATCGATTTCAACTAGTTCACACTCACAAGTAACCTCCATGCCTATTGGTGTAGCCGCCTTATGGTTTGTTGATATAGATATACCAACTGTTCCTAGACCTTCTTCAAGGTGCTCCTGGGCACAAAGCTTACAAGTACACTCCATAAGAGATATCATGCTTGGTGTAGAGAATACCTCTAGTCCACCACTACCAATAGCCGCTGCTGTATTTGTCTTATCTACAACCGTTTTTTCAACACCCTTTAATCCAACTTCTAACATATCTTTTCTCCTCATAAAATAATATTTTTCTTTTGAATATCACTATCCTATAATTAATTTTATCATTAGTTATAGGACTTTTCAAGCAGTAAAACATGACCTTAGTTTAGCCTTCCACTACCTTAAAAGATATATACCCACTTGGCCTATATTTATTTCAATTTATTCTTAATTTTCTTTAATTTTAGACCACAGTATAAAAATATGTAGATATATAGGGCAAATGCCATTAGTGTAATTATAAAGAATGAATTACTAATACCATTTCCTGAAGTCAAGTTTTTCAATAAACTAGGTATTAATATAGTACAAAATACTACGACAAGTGGTAACATTCGTGTCTTGAATATGTGGTTGACCATATCTAACTTAGACTCCGAATCTGAAAATATCTCCAGCTCACTAGATCTTTCAACTTGGGATTTAGCCTTCCAAAAATAGTTCCAGCCCATACATGAGCCAGAGTATTCCCAACCATAGTCCCTAAACATCTGTAAATACTCTCCTGTAACTTTTTCATTCTTATAGTCCAACTGATAGACCACTTCCTCTGGCCCTACTTCCTCAAAAGTAAAGAAGCAAGGTGGTGTAATCTTCTTTAGCTTCCAACCCTGCCTATGCTGGTCTTCAAGCCAGGCCTGTTCTTCTTCATAGTCTGCTATAGTAAAATATCTTATTTTAGTTTTGTAATTAGCCATTGTAAACCTCCCCTAAACTATTATTATATAGTCTCTTGATCCTCTTTAACTCTATTTCCAAAATATCCTTTCCAAGGTCTGTAATTTGGTATAGCTTCCTCTTTTCCTCTTCCCTAACAAATTGTATGAGTCCATCCTTTTCCATCTTAGACAGGGTTCCATACATGGTCCCTGGACTAATAGTTACCTCATTTTTTGTAACCTGCTTGACCTCCTGACCTATGCCATAACCGTGGTTTGGCCCTTGCAGGTAAAACAAAATATAAAAGGCCGTCTCAGACATAGGTATATAAATCCTCTTCAACTTAGAATCCATTTTTGCCCTCCACTTAATATTTATCATTTGACTTACTGTTTATATCTAAGCTCTATATATCGTACTTCGTTATATATAATATATCATACCTCGATATATAAGGTCAAGCTTTTTATATTATAGAAGATTCTTTACACCAAAAAGGCCTATGTTATTAAAACCATAGACCTTTGATTTGATCAATTATTTGTATATATACTTTTAGTTAATACAATATTTTATTATATTGCATAAAAATGAAAGAGCAAGATTTATATATCTCGCTCCTCCAAAAAAACATTATGTTGTAGTGTAGAGTACTTATTAATTACTTACCTGACCTTAGGGCAAAGAAGCCTCCACCCATGATAAGACCACCACCAACTATATTACCTAGGGTAACTGGCACTAGATTAGCTACTAGCTGACCCATAGTTACACCTGTAATAGACTTAGAGATTAGTCCCACGCTGTATACTGTCATATTGGCAATACTATGTTCAAAACCGGATGTTATAAAGGCAAATATGCACATAGTGATCATTATTAGCTTGGCTGCATCATTTTCAGTCCTGAAAGATATCATTACTGCTAGACAAACCAAGAAGTTACAAAGTACGCCCCTCATAAATAGGGCCATAAATGATGGTGCTGCCTTAGCAACAGCTGAACTTGCAAAGAATTCCATAACAGGTCCCTTGTCTACTAGGCCTGTATATACAAATATTACACTTAGTATAATAGCACCTATAAAGTTACCTATATAAGATACTACCCAGACCCTCACTAGGTCCTTCATAGAAACGGCCTTGTTCAGGTATCCAACTGTCATTACAAGGTTGTTACCTGTAAATAGGTCTGTACCTGTGAATATTACCAAGCTCAATGCTACTGAGAATGATACACCCATCAAAATCTTTGTAGCTGGACTACCACCAGCAGTCATTAGGCCACCTACTGTAAATGCTAGAAGTATACCTACTCCTATAAAGGCACCCGCAAAAGCAGATGATACCAGGTATTTGAACGTACTATCATTCAAAACACCAAGCTTTTTCTTAGCTGCACCCGTCAGCTTACCGATTGTTTCATCGTACATAATTACCTCCAAAACATCACTAATATATAATTCAAAATCAATGCTTGTAA
>NZ_CDRRTB010000130.1:0-2774 GCF_977045075.1 Peptostreptococcus sp.
CCAGCCGGTATGGCATGGGATATTACCATTTCTATATTTCCAACATCCATCATGACTGTCTGAGATAGGTCTGATAGGTTGTGGGTAGAAAAGTATGAAAGTGGTAGCTCCTTAAGTTTGTTTGCTAGGTCTATCCTCATTTGGCTACTCTCTTCATAGGTCACATCATAGGTCATCTTGTATTCCTTGGCAAGAATAAGGAACATCACTACTACTATGACTAGCAGTATACCCATATAAAATGCTGTCTTTCTAAGGTTTCCATTCAAGACATCCTGGAGGAAGAAGAAGGTCAACATTGGTGGAAATATAAATGACAGGAACTTTAAAAAAGACCATCTTGAAGCCACAAGGGCATTATCTACACCCCTTTGACTCAAGGCAAAGTATCTTCTTAGCTTTTCTTTCATTATGCCAACCTCCATTCATTTGCCTTGTTGAATAGGTCTTGGAAATACCTGTACTTTGTTTGACCCGCCATTAACTGGTCGTGGGATCCACGCTCTACTACCTGGCCATCTTCAACAAGTAAAATTTCATCTACATTTCTAATACTTGAAAGCCTATGGGCTATCATAATTACTGTCTTACCCTTCATTAGTGCCTTAAAGGCCCTCTGCATTTCATATTCATTTTCAGGGTCACTGGCTGCGCTCGCCTCATCTAGGATAACTATAGGGGCATCCTTTAAGATGGCCCTTGCCACTGCTATCCTCTGCATCTCTCCACCTGATAGATGGACCCCCTTAGCTCCGATAATTGTCTCTTCTCGGGTCTCAAACTTATCAAGTATGCTGGAGCACATTGCCATATCCAAGGCCCTCATCACCTCTTCATGGCTACTTTCAGGTCTAGCCAGCCTTACATTTTCGTAAATACTAGTCTTAAATAACTTTGATTTTTGGAAAACAAAGGCTACATTCCTTTCTAGTACCTTGCTGGTATATTCTTTAATATCCCTGCCACCGATTTTTAATTGGCCTGAGGACACCGGATAGAAGCCTGATATCAATTTGGCTATAGTCGATTTACCACTTCCAGATGAACCTACAAGGGCATATACCTTGCCAGCTTCTAGTTTCAAGTTGAAGTCTGATAGGACATTGACACCTTCTTCATATTTAAATCCAACATTTTCAAACTCAATATCATAGCTATCCATCTTTTCAATAGAACCACTTTCCAATTTATTTTTTTCCATCTTGGCAAATATATCTTCCAACCTATCGATAGCATCCTGGCCTAGTTGATAGTTCCTACTAAAAAACATAATCTTCATAAAGGCATTATTAAGCATGCCTACAAAGGCAACAAAAAACACAGTCATGCTAATTACTTCACCAACTACCATACCCTTTCCAAGCTGTCTACTGGCAATTACGATTATAATTGCCCCAAATGACATCATACCACATTGGAAGGCTACAAATGGAATCTTGCACAGCTGGCACTGCCTATTTACAACCTCAGAGTAGCGAAGTATAGACTTGTATAGCCTTTCGAAGGACTCTATAACCATGTCAAAGATCTTGATTACCTGGATACCTCTTACATACTCTACTGTTTCAGAGTTTATATCGTCAAGTGCATCCATATAGTCCTTCATCATACTAGGGTCAGAATACATAAACTTAAAGCAAACTGCCGCAAATATTACGGCACAAACCAAGAGTATACCAACATAAATATTAGTAGCAAAGGCCAATCCTAGTAGACAGATCGGAAACAAGACCGCATTGACTGAGTCCGGTAACAAATGGGCTATAACAGTATGGGTGTTCACTGAGTTATCATCAATAGTCTTCCTTGTCTTACCAGATGGATTCATATCGAAAAAGGCAAAGGATGCTCCCAAGAGTTCATTTAAGCCCCTCTTCTTCATATTTGTCTCTATTCTAAAGGCAAAGACGTGACTGCAGGCCAGGGCAAGAAAATATATCAAGGCATAGGCCGTAGTTGTCAACAAAATCCAGTAGGAATATCTTCCTATTAAATCTGGTCTACTAGTTGATGTTATCTCCCTTAATAACTTAAGGAAGTAGTAGTAGGGTACAAAGGAAACCACAGTTGCAAGGCCTGATAAGATAAGGGCCATGACCATAAAGTGCTTCTTCTCCTCTGCATAACTAAATAAACGTTTAAATGTATCCATTTCTAAACCACCTAATCCTCTCTAAAGTGCTTTCTAAGAATCATGTATCCTATATATATACCAATTGCTGCCAGAACAAAGGTGATAAGAGAATTGACGATTCCCCATGTTCCTGCAGTGTATTTTATCATGTCATCCATTTGGGCAGCTGTTTGACCACGCTTAATCCAAGTTGACCTATAGGATTCTAGGAAGAAAAGCGATGGAATAATGGCTCCCCATGCCTGGCCCATATGAAGTAGGCCTGATGCAATTGCAAGTTTAAATACACTCGGTCTTTCCTCTCTTGATGCAATAAAATCCGCTATAATTGCTGTTGATACAGATGTGATTAGCCATGGCAAATATCCACCACCCATAAGGGCAAATACTCCCATTACTAGGAGCGTAAAGATAGTAAACTGCCACATTTTGCCAACCTTTCTAGACATAAAGTAGATTACCGTACCTGCAAAAACACCACAAATACCAGGGCTTATGGCATGACCAAAGGCCCCCAATGGCGATATAATTGCCATACAAATCATGTAAATAATCATATAAATTGCTGTTAACAAGGCTAGTAATAGTATGTCTTTAATTTTTAGTTTTCTACTCATAATGAACCTCCATCTCCTTATAA
>NZ_CDRRTB010000131.1:0-2763 GCF_977045075.1 Peptostreptococcus sp.
ACAGCCAAAAGTATAAGGGCAATAACACCGCAATAAGCAGTAAGTTTATTTCTTTCTCCACTTGTCTTATATCCCCTGTGGATAATATCTCCTATAAAGACAGTACCTATAAGGTAACTCACTATTAGGTCTCCTGTCTGGTAACCCTCTAAGAATGAATGTGTGAAAACACCAGTCTGTTGTGGAGCTATCGGACTTCCTACTGGAGTAAGTACTCCCTTTATAATTATCCCTAGTAGTACAACAACTAGTACTGGTGTTAGGAACTTACCAACCTTATTTATCATCTTACTTACGTCAAGTGAGAAATAAAGGGCTATAGCAAAGTATCCTATAATAAATACTATAATTGGTACACCTGGGAAAAGGGCCTTAAATCCTAATTCATAAGCAACAGCTCCTGTACGAGGTACAGATATACTTCCAGCAAATAACATTATAAACAATAGCAAAAATTTAGCAAAATTCTTATGTATATCTTCTGTCATGGCCTCAAGAGACCCACCGTTTTTCGAAATTACATATAGTCCAACAACCGGCATTAATACTGCAGAGACACAAAATCCTATAGCGGCTAAAGACCATTGGCTACCTGAAATAAAGCCCAGTAGGGGAGGAAAGATCAGGTTTCCTGCGCCAAAGTAGGAACCGAATAAGGCTAGTCCTACTATAAAAATATCTTTCTTTTGTTTTTTCATTTTCTTCTCCTTTTTGTTTAACTAATATTGATGAAAGAGATAGAGAAGTTTAGCAAGGAATTAAGGAACCAGTTGCGCACCCTGGTTATAAGTTATAAAAAAAAGCTCCCATCCTATAAAGGACGAGAGCATAACTCACGTGTTACCACCTTAATTCATCTTTTTATCACTAAAAAGACCTTATTGAGTACTATCATACTCGCAATGCTATAACGGGCACACCCGTCGCAACCTTAACCTAAATTTAGATCTCGATGCGATGACTCCAAGGCCATGTTCAAAAGCTTCTCTCTCATTTCTCTCACCAACCGAAATGTCTCTGTACTGATTGAATGACTTTTTACTCTTCTCTTCAACGTCTTGATATACATTATAAAAAGAATCAACCCTTTTGTCAATGCAAAAAACAAAAAAATTTCAAAAAATTTTCTAATTTTTATAAATTATATTCTTTAAATACTATAGATTAATAACTAAATTGTCAATTAACCTGGTTTTTCCAATGTATACAGCCATAGCTATTAGGGTATTATCCTTTATAGTTTCAACCTGATCGAAGGTATCAAAATCTATAATTTCCACATAATCTATCCTGGCTAGTTTCTCTTTTTCTATTTCATTTTTTATAATTTTTAAGACCTCTTCCTTGGATAAATTTCCAGAATCAATAGCCTTTTTACCCTCAAGGATACTCCTTCTTAGAACTGTAGCTGCAGCCCTTTCTTCCTCATTAAGGTAGGTATTTCTTGAACTTTTGGCTAGTCCATCATCTTCCCTGATTATAGGACAGCCAATGATTTCAATACCAAAATTAAGGTCTCTGACCATCCTCTTTACTATGGCCAGCTGCTGGATGTCTTTTTCTCCAAAATATGCCCTATCAGGCCTTACTATAGTGAATAGCTTGGTTAAAACCGTACATACTCCCCTAAAATGACCTGGTCTAGACACTCCACATAGGATATTTGTCATTTTTTCACTCGGAACAACAAAGGTACTGTAGCCATCTGGATACATTTGGTCTGGCTCTGGATGGAATATATAGTCAGCCCCTATTTCCTCGCACAACTTGGCATCAGCTTCTAAAGTCCTTGGATAACTCTCATAATCTTCATCCGGTCCAAACTGGGTTGGATTTACAAATACACTTACAACCACCTTGTCATTGTTTTCTACCGCCCTTTTTATAAGGCTCTTATGTCCCTCGTGTAGGCAACCCATGGTTGGAACCATACCCAGGCTATATCCATCTGCCTTTATTTTTCTAGTAATTTCAATTATTTCATCTATACTTCTTATAACTTTCATTTTTCCTAAACCTCTCACTAATTTATCAGCTATAATCCAAGGCTTATTTTTGAGTCTGGACTACTATTTATATATCTTCTTATGACTAATATAGCTTTTCTATTACTTCTTCAGATATCTTAAAGCAGTGCTTTTCCTCTGGGAATGAACCATCAGCTACTGCATCTATATAAGCCTTTATACCTTCAGTCATAACCTCTCCAACATTAGCAAATTTTCTTACAAACTTTGGAGTAAAATCTTTGTATACTCCCAACATATCCTGGTAAACCAAGACCTGACCATCACAACCAGGGCCTGCACCTATTCCTATAGTTGGTATATCAAGCATAGAGCTTATCTTTTCTGCAAGTGCAGCTGGTACACATTCTAGTACAAGAGCAAAGGCTCCTGCCTCCTGAACTGCAAGGGCATCCTCTATCAAAGCCTGGGCAGATTCTAGACTCTTTCCCTGGACCTTGAAGCCTCCTAGGGCATTTACAGCCTGTGGTGTAAGACCTAGATGGGCACAAACTGGTATCTTGGCATCTGTTATAGCCCTTATAACATCACAAACTTCCTTACCACCCTCTAGCTTTACACAATTGGCACGCCCTTCTCTCATCAACCTACCCGCATTTATTACGGCGTCCCTAATACCTGTATTATATGATAAAAATGGCATATCACCTACAACTAAGGCATTCTTTGTACCCCTAGCAACTGCAGCTGTGTGGTGGATCATGTCCTCAATAGTTACGCTTAGGGTGTCTTCATA
>NZ_CDRRTB010000132.1:0-2744 GCF_977045075.1 Peptostreptococcus sp.
AATAAACTCATAATCATGTGATATTACAATTATGGTCCTAGACTCTTTTAAGGTCTCTATCATAGAGCAGACCCTTTCCATAGAGGACTTGTCAAGCCCACTGGTCGGCTCATCCAGGATTACAACCTTATTGCCACTAACCCTGGCTATGGCCATTTGTAGTCTTTGCTTCTCTCCCCCACTCAGACTCTGGGGATGCTTGTCCTTAAGCATATCAATATCCAGACTTTTAAGTGCCTCTATATTAATAGCCTCATCCTTTTGAGCAAGCTCTAATTCCTTGAGACAGGACGAACCAAATAGCTGAAAGTCTGCATCCTGCATTAGGTACATAGCCTGACCTTCCACTTGTATTTTGCCCTTTTCAGGCTTTAGAGACCTGCTGATTAGCTCGGCTAGGGTGGTTTTTCCTACACCGTTGACTCCAACTATACTTGTAACCTCATTTTCCTCAAATTGAATGCTTAGGTCCCTTATAATATCCTTGTAGGATAGGCCCTCTATAGTCACACCCCCTTGACCAGGTCCCAGCTTTTTCACTCGGCCGTAATCACCTGCAAAGATATCAAAGCTACGATTTTTATAGTCCCCCTTCAATAAGTCTTGCTCGGACCCAAAAGACTTGACTGTCTTGTCCTCAACTAGGAGGACCTTGTCTATAATTCCCTTCAGATAAAAATTTCTGTGGTCTGCTACAATAATAGTCTTGCCCTCTGCCTTGAGGTCTATAATTTGTCTTCTTAGCCTCATTGAATTTCCATAGTCAAGATTGGCTGATGGCTCATCAAATATGATTACCTTTGGATCCATAATCAGGACTGTTAGGAGGGCGATTAGCTGCCTTTCACCCGAGGATATCTCAAATAAGCTCCTATCCCTTAGGTAGTCTACATTGTATTCTTCTATGATAGAGTCCAACCTCTTCTTTATAGCCTCCCTTTCTACCCCATAATTTTCCAAGGCAAATACCAATTCTGCCGTAGTATCCGTCGTAAAAAACTGGCTTCTCGGGTTTTGGAATACGTTTCCAAGGATAAGGCTCCTATCGCTTACATCTAGGTCCTCCTTGCCGTCTATCAGGATTTGTCCCTCTAGCTGGCCCTCAATTACCTCTGGAATAATCCCATTTAAGAGGTTTAGGAGGGTTGACTTACCGGACCCACTCTTACCACTTATAAAGACCAGAGACCCTTCCTCAATACTAAAATTGACATCCCTTAGGGCGTAGTCATCCTTGTCCATATAGCTAAAGGCCACATTTTTAAATTCGATTATCTTTTTTTTCATCAAACTATCCCCCCAATTATTAGGATATATCCTAGGATTAGGACTATAAAACTGGTATAGTCTATGGGACCAAAGCCACTACCATAGTAGCTAGTCCTATCATTTTTTGCACTTATTCCCTTGGTAAGTCCTGCACAGGTAAGCTCTGTGCTCAGGGCTACACAACGGAAAAGCTGGGGAACCATAAGGTATTCAAAGGTCCTGATTGGATGTAGGGCCGAAAATTCTATCCCTCTGATATTCATGGCCTTCTTGATGATTTTAAATTCCCTATAGAAGGTCGGTATATACCTTATTGTTACTGTTATTCCTATTATAAATATCTTTGGTAGCCTAAGCCTTTGCAGTCCTGACAAGACCTCGGACGATTTATACCCGGTGATCAACAGTGCTGCTATCATAAAGCAAGGCATGAATAATAGCATCATCCTAGCCCAGGCAGCCAGTATAGCACTAAAGCCGTAATACTCATTAACGAGATATATAGCTAAAAATACAGCCACCACACAAATCACCTTGAAAATTCTCCTTATATTGCCCGAAACTACTAGGATAAGGCTAGCCATGATATAGGTGAGTGCCACCATTTTTTGGGATGGAAATATAGCGCACATGACCGGCATTATGGCATTGATTAAAATTAATGTAAGAGCATCAAACCTAAAATTCTTCACAATATCCCCCCTCTGTTTTTTAGCTCTAATCCCTTTATTTATATATGGTATCTACATCATCCCCCTCTTCTTCAAGCCATTACTATCAAACCTTATAGCCTTATATAGACTTGATTAAATTTCACTAGACCCTGGTTCCTTTTCAAGCTTCAAATCACAGCTTGGACCTAGGTCTCTAGAGTCTCCCAGTAGGCATATCTTGTTCCAGGCCCAGCTTTGGCCATAGGACATTAGCTTTAATATCCTTACAGCCTCTTCATAGTCATACCTATGGTCTATGATTTCAAAAATCGGCGTAATAGACATAGTGCAGAATATGTGGAGTTCAGTCTCTGTAAATGGGTTTTTCATGATGCCACGGGCCTCCATTTCAGCTATATACATCTTGCTTCCCTTGACCTCCATATCCACGAAGAAGTCCTGGATATTTTCGAATTTTGTACCCTGACTACACTTAAATAGGAGGGTAAAGTCATCAAAGTTGTCATACAAATAATCTAGGAAGCAGAGGATACCAGTATGTGACTCTATTAAACCCATATCATATCCTTCCTGGATATTTGTGTATTTTTGCTTGTTTGAGGCATCATCTAACTCCCTCATAAATATCTTCATTAGCTCGTCAAGTGTTGGTTGGACCAGGGCCTCAAACAGGTCCTCCTTAGACTTAAAATACCTGTAAATTGCCCCGACTGTCAGGCCTGACTGTCTTGCTATAGTCCTCATTGAAGCCTTTTCAAAGCCCTTATCAAGAAATTCAATTTTTGCATTTTTTAATATTAA
>NZ_CDRRTB010000133.1:0-2737 GCF_977045075.1 Peptostreptococcus sp.
ACCCTTAAATTCTAAATTTGCTCTTGTTATTATTCTGGCTGAGGAGCATCAACTGGACAAACACCAGCACATGATCCACAATCTATACAAGCTGAACCATCTATAACATAGATATCTCCATCAGTTATACAAGATACTGGACATTCAGCTGCACAAGCACCACAAGCTATACAAGAATCTTTAATTACGTATGCCATTTTTATTTCCTCCTAATTAATTATATTTTATCGATAGCCTTATTATAACAAACTCCCCCTCTTTTTGCAATTGATTTTTTTAAAAAAAATAAAAAAATTTATCTCAGCTTTAGTTTATTGATATTACATACTTTTTTATTTCTAATTTTTAGTAATTTTTTTAATTTTTATCTTAATTGAGAATGATATATCTATAATTATTTATTTTCATTATCAATTAATCCTCTTCTTATCATTAATTTAAAAATGACAAAAAAATATAGGACAAAAGTCGTGCTTCCATCCTATATCTATATTATCTACTTATAAATTCCAATTATAGCCTAGTCTTCTACATTTTCCTTCATTAGGTAAGAAAGAGTGAATAGGCTCTCTGTTAGGTTTACATTCTCTACTATAATATTGCTTGGCACTTCAAGGTCTATTGGGGCAAAGTTCCAAATACCCTTTATGCCTGCCCTAACAAGCTTGTCTGCAACAAGCTGAGCGCCATTTTTTGGTATACATACTATAGCTATATCTACATTATTTTCCCTGACAAATTCCTCTACATTATCTGAGTCCATTATTTCAAAGTCTCTTATCTTTAGACCAATCATCTTTGGATTTGCATCAAATACTGCAATAGTTTCAAATCCAGCTAGCCTAAAACCTGTATAGTTAGTCAAGGCCTGGCCTAGGTTACCAGCACCAATTAAGATTGCACGGTATTTCCTATCTAGCCCAAGTATCTTTCCTATTTCCCTATGAAGGGCCTCTACATTATATCCGTATCCCTGCTGACCAAAGCCACCAAAGTTATTAAGGTCCTGTCTAATCTGAGAAGCTGTAAAGCCTATTATTTCGCTTAATTCTTTTGAAGATATCCTCTGTACATCCTTTGACAGTAGGTCTGCTAAATATCTATAATACTTAGGTAATCTTCTAATTACGGCCATAGAAATATTTTTATTCCCCATTATCGTCCTCCTAGTATCCTATATTTTATAACCTTAAAAGTTAATCCTTGTTAAAAAAAGAGTCAACTCTAGCATTTTACACAATTATAATATATATTATACCTCATATTCGATAAATTTAAAACACTTTTATTCTACTATTTGCTCCCATTTTTCGTATAATTTGGACAAACGCTTCTCTAAATCACTTTTTTCCTGGTTGACCTCCCTAGTGCGCTCTGGACTAGTGTATACCTCTTCCTGACAAAGCATATAGTCTAGACCACCAATTTGCTTTTCTAGTAATTCTATCTCAATTTCTATATCTTTTATTAGCTTTTTGGCCTTATTTTCGTTTTTCTTAAGCTCTTTTTCTCGTCTTCTTTCTTCCTTAATTTGAGTCTTTGTCTTGCTTGGCAGGTCTTCCATCTCTGCCAAATAACTTTTTTCAGACTCCTCTTTCTTCTTATTTTGATAATATTCGTAGTTACCCAAATATTCTTCTATTCCATTCGGCTTAAGTACCAGTATTCTATCAACAACTGTGTTAAGGAAATATCTATCATGCGATATAGTTAGAAGAGTTCCCTCATATTCCTTAAGGGCATCCTCTAGAACTTCTTTTGAATCAATATCTAGGTGGTTTGTTGGCTCGTCTAGCAATAGAAGGTTAGATTTGGAAAGGATCAACTTTAGAATCGCTACCCTGGCCCTTTCTCCACCACTTAGGCTCCTTATGCTCTTAAATACATCCTCGCCCTCAAACAGAAAGGCCCCCAGTAAATTTCTGACCTCCGTCTGAGTCATGTGAGGATTATCATCCCAAACCTCGTCTATTATTGAATTTTCTAGATTTAGAGACTTTTGTTCCTGGTGGAAGTAGGCTATATCTACACCCTGACCAAGCTTATATTCACCCTGGTCCTGACTTTCATCCCCCATTATTATCTTAAAAAGGGTTGACTTACCCACTCCGTTTGGTCCTATTAAGGCCACCTTCTCCCCCCTATAGAGGTCAAAGTCTACACCTTCAAAAAGCTTTCTATCACCAAAGGACTTGCCTAGACCCTGGGCCTTTAGTACATCATTTCCACTGTGGTGTCTAAGAACAAAGTTGAATCTAGCCTTTTTTCTCAGTTCCTGAGGCTTATCTAGCCTGTCTACCTTATCTAGCATTTTTTCTTTAGACCTGGCCCTCTTTAGGTGCTTTTCCCTACCATAGGCCTTGAGTCTTTCGATTGATTCTTCCTGTTTTTTTATATCTCTTTGTTGGTTTTCATACTGCCTAAGTCTTATTTCCCTATTGATCTTAGCCTGCTTCTGGTAGTCTGTGTAATTACCATTATAGCTGGTAAGACGTTTGTTTTCCATTTCGAAAATTCTATTTACGGACTGGTCTAGGAAGTACCTGTCATGGGAAATTATCATTATTGTTTCCCCATAAGACCTTAAAAATGCTTCCAACCATTCTATGGCATCGGCATCTAGGTGGTTGGTAGGCTCATCTAGTAGCAGTAAGGATGGCTTACTAAGAAGGAGTTTTGCTAGTAGTACCCTAGTTTTTTCCCCTCCGGATAGGACATTTACAGGCTTGTTCATTTC
>NZ_CDRRTB010000134.1:0-2729 GCF_977045075.1 Peptostreptococcus sp.
CTGTTATAGAATAGTTGTCTGTATATGAAAGTATGTTCTTGTCCTCATATGATATCCACATATAGCCATGCTCTGAATTGTAGTCACCCCAGCTGTTTTTTACCAGCCATGCCCCCTTAGATGTTGGCTTGGCCGCCCCATTGAACTTGTCAATAGAGTAGTTATCATCCCAACCAACTATTGTAATGGCGTGGTTCTGGCCCAATTTTTCATTTAGGTAGTATGAGTTTGAGTCAGTGCTTAGGTATTTTTTATCATCATAGTAGCCTGACATTACTGCCCCGTACTTTAGTACGGCATTTTTTACAGATGTCTTGTCTGCAGCTACATTTATTACACCTGTTACATTATATGGCAACCTACTTGCTGAATCGTAGTTTGCAGGCTTCTTTGCCCCATTTTCTCTAGTAACCCTACCATTGTATGGAAGGTCTTTTTCTAGCTTAGGTCCCAACCAAGATGTGAAGTAGCCTATTGAGGTTTCATTAGTAGATCCCTGAGTATCTCCTATATTCCAGCCGTAGACATTGTCCTTGGCCCACCATCTCATATGCTCCTCTGATAGGTCAAAGTCGCCATAACCCTTTAGTTTTAAGAAGCTTTCAAGGGTAGCATTACCAGCAAATGTCCAGCATATACCTAGACTTTCCTGGTCTCTAACACCTGTCATATATCCCTTTTCTCTTGGGTCAAACTTACTATCATTTACTCCTTCCTTCTTTGAATAGGACCTTATTCTTGTAGGTGTAAATTCAAGTGGTTTTATACTTATATTTTCCACATCTTTATCATTTCCATTAGAGACCCCATCAACCGAATCTGTACTGGTATACTGGCTGGCATTAATGTATTCTACACTAGGTGAGTCAACCTCATCAGCACTAATTTGGAAGAAGGATCCACTAGACATTATCAATGAAAATACCGATAGTATTATTATTTTCTTAAAGTTTTTTCTATCTCTATTAAAAGTCATCCATTTCTCCTTTTCTATAATTAAATTCCTATTATTTGCAAATTATATACAAAAATATGTAAAGCTCTCCATTTACATCATACCACTAAATAGGAATTTCTTCAACTAAACAAGCCGGCCTGGGCCTTGTATTTTTCACATCTTAACGTATATAAACATGCTCATCTGTAGGCTTTCTAGCCTCTTCTAGAGATACATTTATAATCTGGGCTAGCTGTTCATAGTTGTAGGTATATTTCTTGTTTTCTACTATATTGGCGGTCACATAGTACCACTGGCCATCCTTTAAATTTTCAAAGCCCTTGCCATTATATATAAATCCACATGGCTGCATATCAGCAACACAGCATATCATCCCCATCCTACCAAGGACAACGAATTGGTCCTTTTGACTTGGGTCCTTAAATACTCTGGCCAGGAATTTGAATTTATCATCCTTGTACTTATCCCAACTAAAGGTACAATCATAGTACCACTTAAGATAGGTGTCATCATTTATGTCTATATAGGCCTTGCCAGCCTCCCTCTTGTAGACAGTTTCCTTTATTGGACTGATATTTTGACTAGGAGCTGGTATATCTGATGATAACTGGCTAGATGAGCTAGTATTTTCTACCCTAGCTAGGGCATCTGTATTAATATAGAAAATCATAACTATAGGTACAAATATTACAAAGTACCTTCCCAATACATTCATATGTCTAGGCCTAAACAGGGACATGGCAGATACGGCCACCATAAGGATTAGGACCAGGACGCTGAACCATAGTAATATATTAAACTTTGGATGAATAAGCTTGTTGATATTACCTGTGTATAGGTTAATGGCAAGTATAAGGGCTATAAAAAGCTCTATTAAGCCTTCTATCAAAACTTGGAAATTTAATTTGTTAAACAAGCTTAAAACCCCCTCCCAATAAAGCGAATACCACGAAGGCCATGTATACTAGTCCCATTATCAAGTAGGCCATAAACCTCCTCTTAAAGGTTCCAAGCATAACTGATAGATTCGTTATATCAAGCATAGGACCCATAACTATAAAGGCCAATATAGCATTGGCTGGCATTACATTGTAGAAGGTCCTAGCTATAAAGGCATTTGATGTCGAGCATACTGAAATAAAGAAGGCTGCAATTATCATAGCTATTACAGCTACAGCATTTACCTTATTCATACTTATAAAGATGTCCTTGGAAATAACAACCTGCAAAACAGCAGATATAAAGGCGCCAATTATAAGATAAAAACCTACCCTAAATAGCTCTTTTCTGGTATGGACCACTATAGCTTCTAAATACCTCATCCTTCCCTTAGACCTCATCTTGTATAGGTAAGTATCTCCAATCGAATACTTGTCTATTTCATCCTTTACTATGCCAATCTTCTTTCGCCTCTCAATGACCATCAAAACTAGGCCAACCACAAGGGCAAACAAGAGTCCAAAACCTATCCTATAGAATATAATCTTGGGCATATTTGGAAATGCATAATATGTTGATAAGATAACTATAGGGTTAATAGCCGGTGATGCCAGCAAAAAGGTTATAGCAACCGGGTAAGAGTAGCCCTTCTTTACAATAGAGCTAGCAACTGGTACCATTGCACAGTCACAAACTGGGAAAAATATACCAGCAAATAGGGCCCCTATTAGGGACTTAATTGTGGTCTTTTCAAAAATCCTATTAAACCTATTCCTTGATACAAATACCTGTATCAAGCTAGATAAAATAGCCCCTATAAGCAAAAATGGTA
>NZ_CDRRTB010000135.1:0-2703 GCF_977045075.1 Peptostreptococcus sp.
CCAATAGAGTTAGATATTTACAAGGAAAAACACTTACTAGAAGATAAATTAGTAATAAAGCGAGGATAAGATATGCAGTGGTGGAAAAAATCGGTAGTATACCAAATATATCCAAGAAGTTTTTATGATTCAAATGGGGATGGTCTTGGAGATATTAGGGGAATAATATCAAAGCTAGACTACCTAGTAGAATTGGGGATAGATGTAATCTGGTTAAGCCCAGTATATGAATCTCCACAAGACGATAATGGCTACGATATAAGCGACTATAGGAAGATATGGTCAAGCTTCGGGACGGAAGAGGACATGTTCGAGCTAATAGATGAGGCTCATAAAAGGAATATAAAAATAGTCATGGACCTTGTAGCCAACCATACTAGTGATGAACACAAGTGGTTTGTAGAGAGTCGCAAGTCTAAGGACAACCCATACAGAGACTATTATTTTTGGTCTGACAAGAAAAATAATTGGGGATCATTTTTCAGTGGGTCTGCATGGGAGTATGACGAAGCAACTGGAGAGTACTACCTTCACCTATTTACAAAGAAGCAACCAGACCTAAACTGGGAAAATCCTACAGTCAGAAATGAAATCTGGGATATGATGAAGTTCTGGATGGACAAGGGTGTAGATGGATGGAGGCTAGATGTAATCAGCTCAATATCCAAGTACACAGATTTCCCAGACTATGAGGATGGGCAAGGTGAATATATAATAGGTGACTACCATATGAATGGACCAAGACTACACGAGTACATACAGGAAATGAATAGGGAAGTCCTATCAAAGTATGACTGTATGACAGTGGGAGAGGCTCCTGGTTCCCATCCTGATAATGCGCTTCTATTCTGTGGTGAGGACAGGAATGAGCTAAATATGATTTTTACCTTTGACCATATGATGCTTGATATTGATGAGGGAACAGCAGCAGGTAAATGGAGAGTAAAGGACCTAGACTTAGTAGAACTTAAGGATTCATTTGCTGCTTGGCAGAATGGGCTATACGAAAAGGGTTGGAATTCACTTTACCTAGAAAACCACGACCAGGCTCGTGTAATATCTAGGTGGGGAAATGATACCGACTACAGGGTTGAGTGTGCCAAAATGTTTGCTACTATCCTACATTTGATGCAGGGAACACCATATATATACCAGGGTGAAGAAATTGGTATGGTCAACTGTAGGTATGAGATAGAGGAATACCAGGATGTAGAGATAAGGAATGCCTACAAGGACTTGGTTCTTGATAGGAAGATACTATCCAAGGATGAATTTATGAAGGCTGTATATAAGATATCTAGAGATAATGCTAGAACTCCAATGCAGTGGAATAATAAGGAACACGCGGGCTTTACCCAAGGTCAGCCATGGCTTAGGGTTAATCCTAGATACGAAGAGATAAATGTAGAGGATGCATTAAAAGACAAAAATTCTATTTTCTACTACTATAAGAAATTGATTGAATTAAGGCATACGGACCCTGTGATAACAGATGCAGATTTCAAGCTTATAGATAGGGAAAATATGGAGGTATTTGCATACGAGAGGTTTATAGACGGTAAAAGTATCATAGTGGTTGCTAACTTCGGCTCAAGCTTGGTAAACTTTGAGCTAGATAAGAACTACAAGCTGGGAGACTATGGCCTGATGATTTCAAACTATGAGAACTTGGATATTAAGGACAATATTGTGGCCTTAAAGCCATATGAGGCGTTTGCCTTAAAGAACTATTAGGCGTGTAAGGTGGTTTTATGATAAAAGGAGTAATATTTGACCTAGACGGTGTCATAACAGATACGGCTAAATTACACTATATAGCCTGGAAAAACCTAGCAAATAGCATAGGTATTGACATCGATGAGGAATTCAATGAAAGTCTAAAGGGGATATCTAGAACTGATTCCCTGATAAGAATACTTGAGTATGGTGGTGTAAGAGACAAGTATTCAGACCAAGATATAAAAATTTTAACAGACAAAAAGAACGACGAATATGTAAAGCTTTTGGAAGACCTAACTAAAGAGGACATACTTCCAGGCATAGAAAACTTCATAAAAGAACTAAGAGATAACAATTTAAAAATAGGGCTTGCATCGGTTTCTAAGAATGCCAGCAGGATTCTAGAAATTTTAGGCCTACTAGATAAGGTTGACTTTATAGCCGATCCAGCCAAGGTTGAAAAGAGCAAGCCAGCGCCAGATATCTTTGTAGAATCAGCTAGGGGAATAGGCCTAGCAATAGATGAGGTAATTGGAATTGAAGACTCCCAGGCGGGTGTAGAAGCCATGAGGGCTTGTAAGATGAGGAGTGTTGGTATAGGTGTAGATGCAGACCTTAGACTTGAGACTACTCAAGACTTAAGTCTAGAAAAAATTGCTTTATATTTTGAATGAGAGGTAAGAGAATGGCAACAGTAAAGCTAGAAAATATATGTAAATCATACGACAATGGATTCCAGGCAGCTAAGAATGTAAATATCGACATAGAAGATAAGGAATTTATAGTTTTGGTTGGACCATCAGGTTGTGGTAAGTCTACAACACTTAGAATGATTGCAGGACTAGAAGACATTACTTCTGGTACATTAAAGATAGATGATAGGGTGGTAAATGATGTAGAGCCAAAGGATAGAGATATAGCCATGGTATTCCAGAATTATGCCCTATATCCACATATGACAGTATATGATAATATGTCTTTTTC
>NZ_CDRRTB010000136.1:0-2691 GCF_977045075.1 Peptostreptococcus sp.
TACCCTTTCTAACACTCTCCATTATAGTAAAGGCCATTTTTGGTTTAAGACCCATAAATATAAGGTAGTTCATTATGTCGTCACGGGTTGAAATAACCTCCTTTAGACCTACAACATTAGCCCTAACCAAGTCTTGAGCATTATTTAGCCAAACGTCTGTCCCATGGGAAAGTCCAGCGATCCTGACCAATTCAGCAAAGGTTGTAGGTTTTGTATCAACCAGCATTTGTCTCGTAAACTTTGTTCCAAATTCAGGTATGGCCATAGACCCTACCGTAGTACCATCTATATCCTCAGGCTCTATACCCAGGGCCCTTGTGGAAGTAAATAGGGACATGGTAGCTGGGTCATCAAGGGGGATATCAGTTATCTTAATACCAGTCATATCCTCTAGCATCCTGATTATTGTAGGACCGTCGTGTCCTAGAATATCTAACTTCAAAATTCTACCACTTATTGAATGATAGTCGAAATGGGTTGTGATTACACCAGAAGATTTATCATTGGCTGGATACTGTACTGGTGTGAAATCATGAACATTCTTGTAGTGTGGTATTACCATTACACCTCCAGGGTGTTGGCCAGAAGTCCTTTTAACCTCCGTACAACCCTTTGTAAGCCAGGTCATTTCAGCATTAGTTAGGTCTAAGTGGTTGTCCTTAGAAAAATTCCTAACGTATCCAAATGCGGTTTTTTCCTGGACAGTACCAATTGTACCAGCCCTAAAGGTAAAGCCTTCACCAAATAACTCCTCTGTGTACTTATGGATAGTTGGCTGGTAGGTACCTGAGAAATTCAAGTCAATATCAGGTTCCTTATCACCCTCAAAGCCAAGGAATACCTCAAAAGGTATATCCTGTCCCTCCTTTATCAACTGACTTCCACACCTAGGACACTTCTTGTCTGGTAGGTCTATACCTGAACCATACTCACCAATACCAAAAAATTCCGAGTACTTACAATCCTCATTTGGACAAATATAGTGGGCAGGTAATGGATTTACCTCTGTAATGTCACTCATCGTTGCAGCAAAAGAAGATCCAACTGACCCCCTTGATCCAACTAGATAGCCATCAGATAGGGACTTGGCAACTAGCTTGTTGGCTATAATATACATAACAGCATATCCATTACCTATAATTGAGTCTAGCTCCCTATTAAGCCTCTTCTCAACTATTTCAGGCAATGGATAACCATAGATTCTCTCTGCCTTATCAAAACACATTCTCCTTAGTTCTTCCTTAGACCCCTCTATAACAGGGGCATACGTCTCATCAGGTATTGGCCTTATATCTTCAAACATATCGGCTATCTTATTTGAGTTTTCTACTACCACCCTATAGGCAGTCTCCTCACCTAAGTAGGCAAACTCCTCCAGCATCTCATCAGTAGTCCTGAAATGAAGACTTTCTATATTCTTTTTGTATTTAGGTATCTGTGAATACTTAAGTACACTCCTATATAGTCTTTCATGTGGTTCAAGTGTATGTACATCACCAGTAGCAACTACAGGCTTACCATAGGCATCACCAAGGGCAACTAGTTTTTTATTTATAGCTTTTATTTCTTCAAAAGTCTTAATTTCTCCAGATTCAACTAGGTATTTAAGGTTGTCTAAGGGCATAACTTCAATAAAGTCATAGAAGTCTAAGATTTTTTCCATTTCCTCCTTGGTCTTATTTTTTTGTACACCAGAAAAAACTTCACCACTTGAACAAGCACTACCTATTATTAGGCCTTCACGCTTTTGCTTAACTAGGCTCTTTAGCATTAGGGGTTGCCTGTAGAAATGGTTTAAGTGGGAATCACTGATTAATTCATAGAGATGTCTTAAACCTAGGTAATTTTGTGCATATATTGTTGCATGGCTTGGTCTCAGCTTTGTATGGTCTATCTTTCCATAGACCTTATTTATGTCTGAAAGTTTTTCCACACCATCTTTTTTCATCATGCTAATAAATCTGAGGAATATTTGGGCAGTTGCCTCAGCATCATTTACAGCCCTATGATGACCACTCAGGTTAATGGCTAGGGCCTTGGCTAGTCTATCCAAACCAAACCTCTTCATATCTGGCATCAAGACTCGAGCAAGTAAAAGTGTGTCTATCTTTTCATGTTTGTAGTCTAATCCAACTTGACTGCACTTCTGAGCAATAAATCCAGTGTCAAAGTCTGCATTATGGGCGACTAGGATAGAGTCCCTGGCAAAGTCCATAAATTTTTTTAGAGCTTCTTCTATAGGCGGTGCATCTTCTACCATATCATTTGTAATATTTGTAAGTTCTTGGACCTCATATGGTATGTCCATTCTTGGATTAACAAAGGTCGAAAACCTGTCTTTTATTTGTCCGTCCTCCAGTAAAACTGCTCCAATTTCCGTTATATTATCACCTGTAACTGAAAATCCTGTAGTCTCTATATCAAAAACTACAAACCTTTGGTTAAAATCTCTCTCATTGGGATTTTGTACTATATCTAGGTCATCATCGACTAGGTAAGCCTCAACCCCATATATTACTTTTATATCCTTACCCTTAGACGCATTCATAGCATCTGGAAAGGCTTGAACCACGCCGTGGTCAGTAATTGCAACTGCCTTGTGGCCCCATTCTATCGCCTTGTTTATAAGGTTCTTTACGCTGACTACAGAGTCCATGGCTGACATCTTGGTATGGGCATGAAGCTCGACCC
>NZ_CDRRTB010000137.1:0-2683 GCF_977045075.1 Peptostreptococcus sp.
AAACCAATTTTTTTCAAGTCTTTAAAAAAGTCTGGATAAGACTTGTTTACAGCCTCTGCCCCTTCTATTATCAAGTCTCCACCCAATAGGGACCCTCCAATACTCGCAGCCATAACAATCCTATGGTCATTAAATGAATTAACCCTATAAATTGTTTTTTCTATCCTTTCTTCACCAGAGACTATTAATTTATTATCTTCTAGCCAGGCCTTAGCACCAAGATCCTCTACCATCCTAATAACCGATTCAACCCTATCGCTTTCCTTTATCCTTAACCTTTCAATCCCGATAAAAGAACTCTGCCCCTCAGCAAAAATAGCTAGTATGGCAAGTATAGGTAGCATGTCTGGAGTGTCTGAAATATCTAGATTGATGGCCCTTCTTTTTCCTGGTCTAACTTCTATATAAGAGTCTTTAATAAGCAGACCTGCTCCATACCCTTTCAGAACCTCTATGATCCTCTTATCACCTTGACTAGATGTCATATCTAAATTAAGTAGCCTAATCTCCCCATATAGGGCACCTAGGGCTAGAAAAAAGCATGAATTTGACCAATCTGCCTCCGCTCTTATGCTACAAGGCTTATAAAATTGTCCTGATTTCAGCTTATAGGATTTGACTATCCCAGTCCTAGCTTCCATGGTCTCTTTATCTATATCATCTTTTAAATTTATATCAAATTCTTCAACCTCGACCCCAAACAAGTTCATAACATCCTTTGTCAAATCGATATATGGTTTGGATTCTATTTTGTCCAATACATCAACCCTAGTATCTCCATGCATAAGTGGGCCTGCTAGCAGTAGTCCAGATATATACTGGGAGGATACATCCCCTCGGATTTTAAATTTGCTTATGCTTTTATTGTTTTTGATTTTGATAAGCCTCGATTTATTCCTAATTTTTATTGGTAGCCTATCTGAAGATAGGTCAGATCCATTCTCTCTCAATACCCTTGTTAAGTCTCCTATAGGTCTAGCCATAAGTCCTTCTTTACCAGTAAATATATAGTCATCTGATAGCCTTGTAGCCATAGGAAGTAACATCCTAAGTGTAGAGCCGCTCTCTCCACAATTTACAAGCTTGAATCCGTGTACAGAGTCAAGGCTTTTAGTGTCAGACTCCTTTACAAGATCTTCATAAGTCGCTATATGGTTACTTGGTATAGGCTCTAGGCTTATATAATCCTTGTCTATACTAATTCTTGCCCCAAATGCTTCTAAGGCTCCTATTGTGGCTATAATATCTTCAGACAAGCCCCTATAGTATATGGTTGACCTTCCCTTGGCAAGACTAGCACAAATAAGGGCCCTATGTATAAAGGACTTTGAACTTATGGCCTCTAGTTCTTTAATTGGTTTTATCTGTCTAGCTTCATGGTCTAGTTTCCTAATAGTTACACTCTTGTTACTAGTCATAATCACACCAAACTACCTGGAATTATACTTTCTTATCTTCTCGTAAACAACATTACATATAATAAAAAGTATTATAAATAATAAGCTGTAATATATTGTCATTTTTTCCCTATTATTAGCAAACTGTTTAACTAGGCTTCCGTTCCCATTTTTTATCAAGTAATCTATACCACAAACACCGATAGAAAACATCAAAGAGTTTGCAATCTGTTTAATTCTAGCCTTTTTCATATCAATTATCTTCTCCTCTATAGAATCAATTTCTTTAGTTAAAATAATTATACCACAGTTGATAACTTGTTACAAAATGTAATACAGATTACGGAACTGTAATGGTAAATAACAGGCCTGTAATCTTTAAACAGCAACAAATATGGTAATATAATAGTATAAATAAGTGTTAAAAAGGTGTAGTAACACATCAATATAAATTTATTTATTTTTTAAAGTAAAGGATGTGATTTTATGAAAAAGAAAGTATTGACAATGGTGATGGTAGTGGCTGGTATCGTATCAATAGGAGGTATAGGCTTTGCCTTAAGTGCTAATCAGGTAACAAATAAGACAAGTAGCAATAATGACATAATGTATGCCCAGGTAAAGACTCCTGAAACTAGTCTAGTTACTGTGGAAGATAATAGTAGACCTACATCAAGTGACCAAGATCTTACAATAGATGAAGTAGATGTTGAAAGAAATAATAATACAGATAATACTAATAAGGCCAAAAATAGGGACCTAGTATTAAATAAGGTAAGTAGGTCTAATCCTTCTAACCAGAGGTCAGACTCAAATGTAAGCCAAAATAAAGTCGCTTCTAGTCAGCCTTTAGCAAGTAATTCACAGCCAGATACAAATAAGGATAAAAATTCTTCTACTAGTCTTAGTAAGGAAGATGCCCTAAATGTTTTGAAAGAAAAAAATAACAAGCTTGACTACAACTACATGGGAGATGAAGAATCCTATAGTGTATTGAAGGAAAAGGGACATGAAGGTTATGTATTCCTACCAGATGCTCAGACAGATATGGGTATGTTTGTAGATAAGAATACTAGGGAGGTATACTACTTCCATCCATCAGGCTATATGGATATATACTAGACTTATAATTATCCTTAGGAGAGCAAACATAATTCTATAAAGGTTGTATAATATTTAGCGTTGGTGAGAGAAAATTCTCTCCCAACGCTAAATTTTTTGCAAAAAAATAGGAACACACATCAAATCTCATGTATAATTTAAATCGTCAAAAAAAAAATAATAAG
>NZ_CDRRTB010000138.1:0-2677 GCF_977045075.1 Peptostreptococcus sp.
TTGGTTCAATAGCAATGTTTGTTATAGTTACACTCCTATCTATATTTGGAGAAAATATAGTTAGAAAGAATGCCATGATAATGACGGCTGCAATCCTTATAATCATAACAATCGTTTTGGTTGCAGGACTAGTAAAATTTATTCCAGATATAGCTAGGTTATTTAGGGAAGGCTATGTAAATCCCCAATCAGCTAAGTGGAGTATTTCAGGTAATGGGGAGCCTGTTCCTGGAAATCTTGGAAACTCACTTATGTGGGCCTTGACATATGCCGGCTTCCAGATAAGTGCCATCGGTGGTATTTCCGCTTCATTTAAGGGTGGTAAGTTTAAGGAAGAAGCAAAGGGTGCAATGGCCATAGGTGCAATCATAAATATTTTAATGCTAGTTGGTATCTGCTTGTTGATATTCTCTCAGATGCCACACATCTTCATAAATGAAGAAACTAGAAAGCTACCTACAGTATTTATAGTAAACCAGCTTGATATACCAGTTTTGGCTGTTTTATATCCTATATTATTATTCCTAGCCCTAATTACAACTGCTGTAGGCTTTATATTTGGTATGGTACAGAGACTTGATCCATACGTACTAAAGGGTATGGAATCTAAGCCTATCATTAGAAAGGCCATCATCAGTGTCTGCTGCCTATTGGTTTGTTATGGGGTATCAAGACTTGGCCTAATGTGGGTTGTACAGGTTGCCTATAAGTATCTAGGAATATTTAACTGGATATTTATAATCCTACCATTATGGTTCATAGGCTATAAGAATATAAAGAAGAGGGATAAGGGTGAAAAATTAGAAGTTTAACCTATTGTTAACTAGATTTCTCATATAATAAAAGAGGGGGGTTCCGGATACTAATCGGTTCCTCCCTCTTTTATTTTATATTAATTGGTTGGATGTACTAGGTTTACCCTAGAAAATTTGATACTAGCCTGGTCAAACTCATGCTTAAATTCTTCCATCAACTTGTAGTAAACATCCCAATAATCCTCAGTCTTCACCCAAGGTCTGGCTATAAACTTAATTATATTATTATTCATAGATTCTACACCTATTAGTGGCTTTGGTGAGGACAATATTCTTTCTTCCTGGTCGAACAACCTATTTGATATCTCATATAGGGCCTTGACATTTGTATCGTATTCTACATTAAATACAAAGTCTATCCTCCTCTTATTTTGGGCTGTATAGTTGATCACAGGGTTAGAGGTTAACTGGAAGTTTGGCATTACTATCAGTTTATTATCATTTGTCTTTAGGGTTGTTGAGAACATAAGTATCTCCATCACAGTTCCCTCGTTTCCCTGACAATTTATAAAGTCACCTATATCAAATGGCTTGAAAAATAATATTATCAAGCAGGACCCAAGATTTGATAGGACCTCCTTAAATGCTAGACCTATACTAAAACCAGCCGCACCTAAGACTGCTACAAAAGATGTAGTATTTACACCCAATATGGACATGGCCTGCATAAAGGCTATTATTATAATCGTAACCTGGACGAAGTTAATCATAAAGGTAACGACACCAATACTTGACTTATACTTGGTAAGTATCCTATTCAAAAACCTCTTAACTAATTTGGCTATTAATATACCTATTGCTATTATTACGATGGCAAATACAATAGCAGGCAGTTTTTCTGTAAAAATATCTATATATTTAGTGAAAATTGTAGTTTGTTTTTCTATTGTTTTTTCCAAAAATCTTCCTCCTTCCCCTAAGTTCAGCTGTCCTTACATATTCCAAAATAACCTCCTTTAGGTCATCTTAATGTTTATTATGTCATATCTAGCATAAATTTTCCTAACTAACCTATATTAAATCCTCTACATCCATATCAAAAACCCTGGCCAACTCACCTATTACTTCATCCAAAGGACTTAAATCATCATTTTCCACTATTTCTTCCATATCACTATCACTTATATTAAGGGCTGCTCCCAAAAGTCCTACATCTAAGCCCCTTTCTTCCATCAGCTTTCTCAATCTCGACATTTACATAACCTCCATACACATATTATTGGTATTATATTTATATTTTTTGTCTATAGCTTATATTATTTATCTGTACTAATATAAATATTGCTACACCTATTAAATATATTAGTATTTTTTATTCTTGATACGGATTTTCTACAAAAAAAATCCTCCTATGATAACTTAATTTTACCATAGAAGGACTTATAATTTCATATTTTTTTATCTTTATCTGGTAAACTTGACCAAGTCAAACTTAGCCACATGAATACCTAAAAAATATTTTTAGCTTGGTCTAGACCTGACCTAAACTACCTTGTTGTATTCTTTTTTTAATTTTTCTATTATCTTTTTTTCCAACCTGGATACAGTCATCTGTGATATGCCAAGCTCTTCAGCTATCACTGATTGTGTCTTGTTGTCAAAGAATCTCCCTCGTATAATTTGAACCTCTAACTCGTTTAATGTCTCCATAAAACGATTAATAAAGTCCATTTCTTCAATATACTTAAAGTTCTTTTCCTCTGTACCGACCCTATCCCCCAGAGTCATATCCTTGTCCTCTGAATCATCATTACTAGGCATATCTAGTGATACTGGTTGGTAGCCATAAGATGCTTCCATAGCTTCCAAAACTTCTTCTTCAGTTATGTCTAAATAACTGGCAATTTCTGAAGGTGTTGGAC
>NZ_CDRRTB010000139.1:0-2664 GCF_977045075.1 Peptostreptococcus sp.
CTCTTGAAAACTATATAGACCCTACATATGTTGACCAGGCTAGTCCTTTCAAGGGAACTGTATTTAAGACATTTATAGATCCTTTCGTAGGAAAGATTTCATACATTCATATAACACATGGTTCTATATCTAAGGACAAGGAAGTTTTCAACTTAAGGTCTGGAAACAAGGAAAAGATATCTAACATCTATACGATTCGTGGTGGTGAATTGATAGAGCTACAGGAGGCTAATGCAGGTGATATCATAGTAGTTACAAAGGTTGCAGGTCTTGCCACAGGTGATACTATATCACTTAACAAGGATGCTGAGGTTGAACTAGAAATCCACTTCCCTAAGCCACAGATATACTTTGCTATAGCTCCTAAGAACAAGAATGATGAAGACAAAATGGCCAACGTCCTAACTAGACTAGTTGGAGAAGACCCTACTCTTCATTACTACAGAAATAACGAAACTCATCAGGCCCTAATAGGTGGCCAGGGTGAGCTACATATAAAGACTCTTGTAAATAAGATGAAGGATAAGTTTGGTATAGAGGTAAGCCTGAATGACCTAAAGGTTCCTTATAGGGAAACTATCAAGGGATCATCGGATGTAGAGGGTAAGCACAAGAAGCAGTCTGGTGGTCATGGTCAGTATGGTCACGTAAAGATTAGGTTCTCTAGAAGTGAATCAGAGTTTGACTTCTCTGAAGAGCTATTTGGGGGCTCAGTTCCTAAGTCTTACGTACCAGCAGTTGAAAAGGGTCTAAAGGACTCTATGCTAAAGGGTGTCTTAGCTGGTTACCCTGTAACAAATATCAAGGCTGTCCTATATGATGGTTCATACCACGATGTAGACTCTTCAGAAATGGCCTTCAAGATGGCTGCTGCTATAGCCTTTAAGAAGGGTATGGAAGAAGCTAAACCAGTCCTTCTTGAACCTGTTATGAAGCTAACTATTACTATACCAGAGGAATATATGGGAGACGTAATGGGTGACATGAACAAGAGAAGGGGTAAGATACTAGGCATGGAATCAAATGGTAAGGGCAAGCAGATATTAGAGGCCCTAGCTCCTCAGGGAGAAACTTTCAAGTATGCAATTGACCTCAAGTCTATGACTCAGGGTAGGGGATACTTTGAAATGGAATTTGATAGCTATGCCGAGGTTCCAGCTAATTATGCAGAAAAAATAATAGCAGGTGCAAAAGCTTAACCCCTAAGCACAAGCAATAAATTAATATACTATTTATGATATGGGCTCCCCTTGTGGGAGCCTGTTTTCTTGGTTTAATAATTAAATACTAAGTTAACTAAATATTTATTTTATATAGTAATTTATCCCTTTTTTTGAATTTTATATATTAAATTTATATATATTTTATTTTTTTATGTTTTTTTTATTTATAGTTTTTTATAAAAATGTTATAATATGATTAGATATATTTGCAGATGTAATACCAATCTTACATTCTACGTTTGGATTTCTAATGGTAGAGTCCTACTAAGATATCAATAATTTTTTAAGGAGGAGCAAAATGAGAGGTTTATTGACAAAATTAAGCGACAGAGAAGAAGATGTAATGTCTATATTGTGGAATACTGACAGATCTCTTACAGCGACTGAAATTTATCACTGTAACGAAGACATCAGTAAAAATACTATTCAAGTTGTGTTGAGAAACTTGTTGAAGAAAGAGTACATCAAAGTTAGCGACGTGGTTTACAGCGGAACTACCCTGTCCAGGAGCTACACGTACCTAATTACTGCAGAAGAATACGCTGCAGACCAGCTACAGGCCTTAAAGAATTCAACTTTTTCTTTTTCACATGCTGCATTCTTGGAGTATATGAAAAAATATGGTAATCAGGATATATTGGATGGTATTAGGAAAAATGCATAATATTTAATCTCTTGAATCAGAATAGTTTTAAGAGGGCAGGGGACTGGACATATAACCAGTCCCCTGCCTTTTTGAATTTACATAATTAGCTCTAAATGATATAATATATTAGATAACCACTATGAATCGGAGGTGATATTATATTGGTTAATGATACAAATAGAAAAACAATAGTGAACCTATCCATGTTGGTCCTATGCCTGCTATTAATCTCCTTAGCTAGCATAGACCCTTATTTATCCTTTCTTTCTATAGTGGCAGTTGTACCTATGGTCTTGATAGGAATGGAAGCAAATCCGGTATTTTCACTTTCAGCGGCCCTACTTATAAGTGCCCTAGCCTTTTTGCTAGGTGGCCTACAATTTGCCTTGGCAACTTGTCTAATGTATGTCCTACCAGGCCTTGTTTCAGGTATATTTATTGCCAATGAGAGTTTTGTAAGTGTGGATAGGGTTAGATTTAAAATTAGATTGCAAAAGGGTGACGACATTTATAAGTTTGCATCCTTAAAAATGTTTCTCTTATCTGTAGCTTTTTTTGCTGTTGGCCTACTTGCCTATACAGCCATACTTAAGTACTACTTGAATCTTGACCTAGTCAAGAACCTACAAATAGATATAAATACAGTATTAGATTTATATAAGAAAAACCTGACAGCTGAGGAATATAAGACTATAAAGGATGCAGGCTTTATAGAATTTATGTCTAATTCCAGCAGCCTATACCTGCTTATTACCTACATTAAGTCCATTATTATGGCTTTGATAGCCTACTACC
>NZ_CDRRTB010000140.1:0-2660 GCF_977045075.1 Peptostreptococcus sp.
TTTGCGTTTAAAAGCGCATCAAAAGCTTTCTTCGCCTTCATACAATATGGGCATCCTTTTAAATATATAAATGTCAACTTTTTCATAACATACCTCCTTTTTATTATCTAAATTTTACCACATTTGACCGCTTCTCTCAATCCAAAACTCAAAATTCGCATTGCTCAAAGCATCATCTTTAGCATCAAAATGAGAACTAGTATAAAAAAATAGCAGGCATGCGCGAGCATACCTGCCTCCTACTTCAAACCAAAACCCTAGTTGTGTATCAATAGTTTCAGATTCTCTTTCAATCATATCCTGTAATCCAAACTGTTTGCACACCTTCATTATAGTTTCATCATCATCTATTTTTTTAAGTTGCTATAGCAAATATGTTCTCTTATCGTAGTAAGCATAATTTTATATCCTCAAATTTTTACCACTCCATCGCTTTTATTTCCGCTAAATGCACTCATTTTCAAAATCAGAAGAGATATTATAAGCAATATAATCGTCTGAACTACCAGCCCCTTATATCTAAATGCTATTATAAAGATACTCCATATACTCATCAAATTGTGAATAGCATGAATGAGCACCATACACCATATACTTCCTGATTTTTTGTAAAAATATGCAAACCATATCGAAAAAAAGATTTCTGTTACTATTCTAGTACTATATATTATCGAAAGATACTCCCTCGATGTATATCCAAATGCTTTTACCGATTCTGGCAATTCCATAAAATATTCATTATTAAAATGCCACACTGCCCAAATTATTCCAAGTAAGACTACTCCTCCTATTTCTCCAAATTTCTTTTGCAATCTTGGTTGCAGAAAAAATCTCCATCCATATTCTTCTCCAAATATCATATAAATACTAATAGGGTTAAATACATGTATCGGTATATAAATTAGCCTTGTTTTGTATAATGTAAATATCTCTACTATTGCATCTGCAAATATTACTCTGGAGTTAATGTAATCTCCATTGTAAAACACTGTCTTGAACTGTTCTGTATACGAATCTAGAAAATAGAAAACAAAAAATGTGCTTGTTATTGCAAAGGAAATTAAAATTATATAGGCAAGCAGCCATTTTATAGTTTTTTTGATATTTCCTCCTCTCAGACCCCATATTTCAGCATTTTTTTATCCTCAAATAACATTGAAATTAAAAAAATACTTCCTGAAATACCCATGCATAACCATGGGCTTACACTTGAAATTATCCCTAAACTTATTAAAATTATTGTGATACCACTGCAACCTATGTAATAATTAAAACAGTTTGGAATACATGTTTTATCTTTCAGCTTTATTGTAATCATTGCTGCCATAGCAGGTGTAAGAGTCTGAACAGGATTAATTTGAAAATTTTTTCCTATATGCTTAAAATACGCTGCCACCAGTGTTAATACAAATACCATTATAAATAATAGTAAAAGGAAAAGCCTCACATCATCAACTTTCGAAATATTTTTTTTTAAATTCCGATAAGACTGACTAGCTCTGTCTTTAGTTTTTGGATTCTGCATTTCTTCTATGTCCTACTTTTCTATTATGATATTTTATTTACCAATAATTTTATCTAAATATAGTTTAAAATCTATTTCTCACATCTTTTTATATTGTTAAAACTCAAAAACATCTCTATATAGATAATAATTCGGAGCAGAAAAATTATTTATTTTACTTTTAACGCAACTTTAATACGAGACTTATGAAAGCATATTTGTCATTAGCATCTCATTTGAACAGGGTTTCCATTCTTTAAATGGCACGATGGCGCTGGTCGATTTTTCGTCGGTGTCTGACAAGTTTCTATATCCTATTGTTTAGTAATTAAAGATTTCCTAACAAAAATAATCAATACATCCATATCTATTAGAATAATCTTATATATCTTAATTATATCACAACATTGTAGCACTTCAATACCTAATATTACGGATTAAATTTGTCTATAAATTCAATAAACATTATCCCAATGTCGAAGATGTTTGCTGATGAGTTTATTAGTGACACGAAAAATAGGGCACTCTAAATTATCGTGTAGGTGCAAAAAATCCCTCCATAGGATGTGATTGATTTGCAGTCTTTATTCATATATCACTATCGAAATATGAATAAAGACTGCTCATATGATGAAGCTACCAACCTTTATGATGATATGCTTAAAGCCTTTAAAACATCCGGAATTAGGCCGTTTAATGAGTTTACCTGGAGGTATGAAATCCTAAACTCATATCTTAGGCCCTATGATGATAGGAAACTATCTAACTCATTCACTGAAAATGTTAACGGAAAACTGCGTACTTATCTAGCAGTATCTAGAGGAATTAGTAATTTTCAGCGCTTCAGAAAGAGAGTTATCTATTCGCTTTCTAAAGATGTTCAATATTCACTAAACAATAGCCTGCACAGTGATAGTGTTCCTAAAAGAAAAAGAGGTACATACAAGAAAATTAGAGATTAAGCATTCAAAAAGCACTTCAAGCATTTGAGCTTGAAGTGCTCTTGATTTCATTGGTACCCACACGATAATTTAAAGTACCAAAAATAGCAGGTACGCTCGCGCATACCTGCCACCTATTCAGGTTATTTATTTCTTTCTTACCTTAACAGCTGTTCCGTAAGCCATAACCTCTGATGCCCCCTGCATGATTGCTG
>NZ_CDRRTB010000141.1:0-2653 GCF_977045075.1 Peptostreptococcus sp.
GTAGTGGTAGTAGTGGTAATTGCCACTATGTTGGCTACAAGGATACAAATATTTTAATAGATGCAGGCCTGAGTGGTAAGAGAATTTCCAAGGGGCTTGAAGATATAGATGTCGATATAAGTAAACTTAGAGGTATATTTGTAACTCATGAACATTCAGACCATATAAAGGGTCTGGGTGTCATATCAAGGAAGTATGACCTACCTATATACCTTAACTATAAGACCTGGTTGGCCCTTGAGTCCAAGATTGGCAAGGTCAAGGAGTCGAATATTATGATATTTGACAATGACAAGGCCTATGACCTTGGCGATATGTGCATCAAACCCTTCTCTATCAATCATGATGCGGCTGATCCAGTTGGATTTAGTCTTTTTAATGAGAGGGATGACAAGCTATCTATAGCAACTGATACCGGCCATATATCAGATGATATAAGAGAAAATATATTGGGGTCAAAGCTAGTAATATTAGAGTCTAATTACGATAAGGAGATGCTTCTTATGGGGTCTTATACCTATGCCCTAAAGAAGAGGGTCATGTCTAATACAGGCCACCTGTCAAATGAGGATGCTGCAAAATTTGCAGTTGACCTAATTAAGAATGGTACGGAAGAGATACTCTTAGCCCACCTGAGCAGGGAGAATAATTTTCCAGCCTTGGCCTATGAAACATCAAACCATATCTTGACAGAAAATCAGATGAAGATAGGTAGAGATGTTGAGCTGGAAATTTTGATGAGGGATGATATATCACGACTATACCAGCTAGGTAAGTAGCCAGGAGACAAGGGATAAAGATGATAAAGATTAGTGTTGTATCTGTAGGAAAGATAAAGGAAAAGTATATAAAGCTTGGCATAGATGAATTTTCTAAAAGATTATCCAGCTACTGCAAGCTAGAGATAATAGAAGTAAATGATGAAAAGGCACCAGAAAATCTTAGTGATAAGGAAATGACTATGGTCAAGAACAAGGAGGGGCTTTCTATTCTGTCCAAGATAAGGGATGGGGCCTATGTAATTGCCCTTGCAATAGATGGGAAGTCCTTGTCGTCAGAAGAGCTGGCAGACCATATTTCAAGATTGAGTCTGGTTGGTACCAGTCATATATACCTGGTAATAGGAGGGTCTTTAGGCCTGGCCGACATAGTTTTGGACAGGGCTGATATGAAGCTATCTTTTTCAAAGATGACCTTTCCCCACCAGCTTATGAGGTTAATATTATTAGAGCAGATATACAGGGTCTTTAGGATAAATAGTGGGCAACCCTATCATAAATAAGGAAAGGAGACCAGCCTATGTTTTTTAAGACAATTGAAGATGAAACATATAGTGATATAAGCATACCGAGCATATTTTTTGACATGTTTATGCCCATAGCAAGTGGGGACCAGGTTAAGATATATCTCTTGGCCTATAGGGAGGCTTATTTTTGCAATGGTTTAAGGAATGGAGACCTAACTAATGAGGTCATAGCATCCACACTTGGTATATCTGACCAGGATGTTGTAGAGGCCTGGAGATTTTGGGAAAATATGGGTGCCATCAAAATCCACCATATAGATGGCAAGATGCTTATAGAATTTTTGGATATAAAGGCAGACCATATAAGGTCCCTAATAAAGGATAAAAAAGAGGGTCACCAGGAAGGAATAGGTTCCACAGTAGATGAGGCGGCTTCTATAGAATTTGTTACTATGTACAATAGGATTGAAGACCTGGCTGGCAGGATTTTGACACCTAATGAAAAGATAGACCTCTTGGATGCCAGTAAGAAGTATAATATGTCGCCACAATTGGTTGTAGAGGCCTTTGAGAGGTCTATAGCAGACCATGGTAAGATAAAGTCAATAAATTATATTATAGGGATACTTAGGTCCTGGTTTGACCAGTCAATCACCAGCCTTGATGACCTAAGTCAACAGGATAAATTGAGGCAGGAAAGACAGGAAAACTATAAGGCTGTTTTTAAGGCCCTTGGCTTTAATAGGACAGCAACTGCAGGTGAAAAGGAAGCCATAGACAGGTGGTTTTATGATTACAAGATGCCGATGGACCTAGTATTGAGGGCCTGTGACAAGTCTATTAATACGTCCAACCCAAATATAAAGTACTTTGATTCTATCATAAGATCTTGGCATAGCAAGGGAATATCAACTATAGAGGATCTAGAAAGGGATGAAGAAGAGTTTGCTAAGTCTAAGAAAAATAAGACAAGGCATGCCCAAAGGCCTGGAACTAAGGCCAGTAACCTAACTAAGTTCCATAATTTTACGCAAAATATATCGGATAAGTACAGCGATGATGAGATAAATAAGCTGGTAAGAGAATTAAACAAGAACAGGTGATTGTATGAATAGTGAGAAGATGAGAAATATAATGAAGGAATACCAGGACAAGAGGGACCTTCATGCAGCCCAATTGGAGGAAAGGTTAGAAAGGATACATAACAAGTATCCCCAGCTTGCAGACCTAAATAGGCAAATCCAAGCCTTGGGTATAGAAATGACCAAGTCTATACTGACGGATCCAAGTGGCCAGGCTATAAGAGACCTTGAGGTTAAGCAGGAAAACCTGATTAGACTCAAGAAGGAACTTATGAATGTAAATGGCATAAGGCAAGAGGATATGTCTATGGAGTATGACTGCAAG
>NZ_CDRRTB010000142.1:0-2648 GCF_977045075.1 Peptostreptococcus sp.
TGGTATTTTCCAGCTTCTTCCTTCTTTATATGCCCCAAGAATTTTCCCCTCTGAACATAAAGTTCTTACCCTTCTATCTGAAACACCCCACTTTTCAGCAGCTTGTTTTACCGCAATGTACATAAATATCCCTCCAATCTATTTGTATTGTACTATTTTATCGGAATAATATCAACCATATCGGAATGATATTTTATGTTTTGCGGAATAATATAGGTCTCAGAACACTGCTTTACTTTAGACTTTTGTCTCCTTTTGTATATAATTCCAGTCTAGTGATTAATAGGCCATACTTTAACTTTGGCAACTTAATCAATTCGTCATATAATTTTTTAGTTTCCCTGCAAGGTATCAAGCTTAAATGTTCTAAGTTTTCAAGATTTGAAATATCAGGATAAAGGCCCCATTTAATATGTAATTTTTTAAGATTTACTGCTCATAAACAGCATTAAATAATTCTTGAGGCATCCTGGTAACAAATGTCAATTCTGTAAATGCGGTCTTATTATTTTTTAAAAAATCACACCATTTCTCTAATACTCTCTTCTTATCTTTTTCTGTCTTGTATTGGAGTGTAAAGCTATCTCCCAATTGGGTGCAATTTATGATTAATTCTTTTCCCCCTTGTAGTCAGATACCTCTACTTTGGTTTTGCTTGCATATGCTTGCATTTACATTTTATTTTTTGTATAATATAAGCAAGAAAGGAGCGTGACACTCATGGCAAATACAAATGCTGTTTATGCAAGAATTGACAAAAACTTAAAAGAAAATGCGGAAAGCATCTTAAGTCAGCTTGGAATTTCTCCATCCAGTGCAATACAGATGCTTTACAGTCAAATTGTTCTTCAAAAAGGTATGCCTTTTGAACTTCGCCTTCCGGCTAAAAAGCCTTTAGCTCTAGGTAATATGTCCAAAGAAGATCTAAACTTAGAACTTCAAAAAGGAATTGACTCTTTAAATGACGGAAAATCTTATAGTGCAGATGAAGTTGATAGCTACTTTTCAAAGGAATATGGCATATGAGCAAAACCTACAAAGTAATTTACTCGCCACAGGCACTTGAGGATTTAACCGAAATATATGAATATATTCGATTCACTTTACAGGCACGTATTGCAGCTGACAACCAATCATCCCGTATCAGAAAGATGATTCGCTCTCTTGATACATTACCAGCAAGACACTCTCATGTTGACTGGGAGCCTTGGGCTTCCATGAAAATATATAAAGTTTCGGTTGATAATTACATGATTTTTTATCGTGTTGATGAAGAGTTATCCATAGTTTCCATTATTCGTATTTTCTATTCAGGAAGAAACATTGAAGATATAGTCAAACATACAAATGATTAGTTAAAGAGGGCAGATTTCTGCCCTTTTTATAAATGAGTCTATGTAAAAAAGTCTGTAAAATTGTAAGTCCTTCTATGGTAAAATTGATTGTATAATATTTGTCCACGGGTAAAATAACCGTGGACAAATGGTGGACAACATATAGAAATTAAACCATTAAAAGTACTATAAATAGTCTTATTGCTTAATTAGAAGTGCTACACTTTCACAGTGAGGGCCTGATGGGAACATGTCCATCAACTTTAACTTGTCTAGCTTGTAGCCTCTAGATTCAAACTCAACCACATTTTCAACCAAGGACTTAGGATTACAGCTGACATAGACTATCTCACCTGCTCCAAATTCAGCTATATCCTTGACACCGTTAGCTAGGATACCTGCCCTCGGTGGGTCTACTATAATTAGGTCTGGTTTTTCGGGAAGAGAAGTTACTAGCTTGGCCACATCACCAGCTATAAATTCGCAGTTATCTAAGTTATTAAGCCCTGCATTCTGGTTGGCTGCAACTACAGCCTCTTCTACCAACTCTATACCGTAAACCTTCTTGGCTGTCTGGGCCATCAGCTGGCCTATAGTACCTGTACCACTGTATAGATCAAATACTACCTTGCCATCTCCCTTGTTACCAGCAAATTCTCTGGCAATTGTATATAGGACCTCTGCCCCCTTTGTATTTGTCTGGAAGAACGAGAAAGGTGATACCTTAAACCTCAAGCCTAGGACCTCTTCATAGAAGTAGTCCCTACCATGTAGGATTCTCAATTCATCGCACTTAACTGCATCTGCCAGACTGTCATTTATAGTATGTAGTACGCTTACTAGGTTATTTTCAAGGTCTAGGTCTAATAGGAAGTCTCTGTAGTCTTCCATCTTGTAGTCAAGCTGGGATGATGTAACTATATTTACCATTATTTCCCCAGTATTTTCGCCCCTCCTGACTACCAGGTGTCTAAGGTAACCCTGGTGGTTAAAGGACCTATAGTACGGTAGACCCTTCTCCTCAAAGTAGTCCCTTGTGCCTACCATTATCTTCCTAAAGTCCTCGTCTATTATCCTACAGTCATCAACTGTAACTATGTCTATAAACCTTCCAACCTTGTGCATACCAAGTGATAGGGGACCATCCTTGTATTCATCTCCAAAGGTAAATTCCATCTTGTTCCTATAGGCATACTGGCTAGGACTACCCTGAATTCCCAAAAATTCATAGTCCTTAATACCAGCCTTGTCGAATAGGTCTAGTATTTGATCTTTTTTTATTTCTAATTGCTTTTCGTAGGGAATGGATAGGAT
>NZ_CDRRTB010000143.1:0-2644 GCF_977045075.1 Peptostreptococcus sp.
CTATAAATTTTTTTAGATAATGCTTCATTAATATATGAAGACTCTCTATATTTACATGAATCATATTCAGCTCCTTGTCCAGGTCTGTCTCCCCGAAGAAACCAAGGTCACCAAATCCTGCATTATTAACTAGGAGGTCAACCCTGATAGCCTCTTTATCTTCCAGCTGGTCTATTTTTTTACACAGGTCTCTTGCAGCTGAAGCTTGGCTAAGGTCAGCTTCTATTATATAAGTTTTGAACTTTAGGTCCTGAGCGAGGTCTTCTAACCTAGACCTCCTTCTAGCAACTAGGATAGACCCATAGCCATAGGATTCTAATTGCTTTACAATCTCCCTACCTATGCCAGAGCTGGCCCCTGTTACCAAGGCCCACTTGGCAGGCCTTATATTTTTTTCCATAATTTCATCCTCTTTCTCTATACGTCCTTTTACTATATTAAGTCTAGCCAATACTGGACGGGTCTTGTCGCCTCTCTTAACCAAAGTCTTTCTTCTTCCTCTAAGGCTGGACCTATAAGGTCATAAACTCTTTGATGATATTCATTTAGGTAGGTCTTATCATCCTCTGTCAGCATATCTACCAAGACAGGGTCTAGGTCTATAGGACAGTAGGTAAGGGCTTCAAAAAACATAAACTGTCCATATTCATTTTTAGGCCCCTTCCTTACCAATAGCTCGTTTTCTATCCTTATACCATGCGATCCCCCTATATATAGACCTGGTTCATCAGTTATTACCATACCCTCCTCTAGTCTAGTGGCTGGTTTGCCACCAGCCTGCCACCTGAAGCTAATCGGTGGCTCGTGGATGTTGGCTAGGTAGCCCACACCATGACCAGTACCATGGTTGTAGTTTAGGTAGGCATCCCAAAGTGGCTGTCTAGCAAGAATATCTAGGTTGGCTCCTGAACACCCATACAGGAACTTAGACCTGGCTAGCCTTATATGGGCCTGTAATACCCTAGTATAGTCCTCCTTCATCCTCTGGCTAACCTGGCCCAGGGCAATAGTCCTACTGATATCAGTAGACCCCTGTATATAGTTACCTCCCGTATCATTTAGCAGGAAACTACCCTTGGCTAGTCCTACATTCGACTTGTCATCTGCCTCATAGTGGACTATTGCTCCATGGTATCCAAAGGCAGATATTGGTGCGAAGCTAGGACATATAAAGCCCTCCTGGTCTCTCCTTAAGCTTTCTAACTTGTCAGAAACAGACATTTCTGTTTGATTACCTATTCGACCTGCCTCTACTTCTTTTTTTAACCAATATAGGTACTTTGTGTGGGCTATCCCATCCTTTATATGCGCCTGCCTTATGTTATCTATTTCTACCTTATTTTTTTTGGTCTTCATCATAATTGTAGGGTTATCTCCCTCTATTATAAGGTCCTTATCCCCTATATTTCCGTATATGGCATAGTTGACCCAGTCTGGATCAAGTAGAATTTCTTCTCTTATATCCCTTATATCCTCATAGATACCATCATAGGGCCTTATTTCCACCCTGTCATTCATTAGACCTACTAGTATTTCGTCACATATTTTTTCCTTATCTATATATAGGACTGCCCTATCCATATATACTATTAGGTAGGACAAGGTTAGGGGGAAGTAATCTACATCTCTCCCTCTTATATTTAGGATCCAGCCTATATCATCCAGGCTGGTGATAATATGGACTTGAGCCCCTATGGCTTCCATGGATGACCTGAGTCTGGCTAGCTTGTCATGCCTCGATTCTCCGGCATACTCAGTCCCCAGTTCAAACACAGGCTCCCTTGCCATGGGTGGTCTGTCCTTCCAGACCTGGTCTATTAGGTCTAGGTCATAGGTCAAGCTTCCTTTCTTGTCCGCCACTATTTTCTCTAAGACTAGACCTTGACCATATGTAACACATCTGCCATCAAAGGCTAGTCGTCCTCCATGAGCCAACCTATCCTCTATAAAGGCTTCAAGGCTCGGTACCCCTTCTTGACCCATCCTATATAGGTCTATACCAGACCCCTCCAATTGGTCTTCTGCTTGCAAAAAGTACCTACCATCTGTCCATAGGCCTGCCCAGTCTTTACCTACTAGAACACTTCCAGCAGAACCTGTAAAACCGCTTATATAGGCCCTCTCCATAAAGTACCTGCCTACATTCTCACTATTGTGGTAGTCAGCAGTAGGCACCAAGTATATATCTATCTGATGTTCCTTCATTAAGCCCCTTAAGGCCTCAAGTCTTTGTTTAACCTTCATAACTTTTATAGCACCCCCTCCTCAGTAAATTGTAAATGCTCTAATTTAAATTATACCATATTTATCCTAAGCATATTTCTATCTTTCGCCTACTAGTCAAAATCAGACCAGACATATTTTTTGCAAAAATTTAGCGTTGGGAGAGAATTTTTTCTCTCACCAACGCTAAATATTATACAACCAATGGAAAGGTATAAAATACAAAAGGGCAACATCCATAGTTATCAGTTTGCTATGGATGCTGCCGCATAATTTAATAGATTTTATTGATTTAAATTATCACCAACGTTATTTGACATAGAGCCCTTTTTATCAATGTTTGTACATGGTGTAGAGACTTCTTAATCCTTGAGCTAAACCAAACACCATAAAAAAAAATGATAGAATAGTCATTGTTATT
>NZ_CDRRTB010000144.1:0-2570 GCF_977045075.1 Peptostreptococcus sp.
CACTGTTAACTGGTGTATTTCCGTCAAACCTAGTTCCTCCACCATTAGGTTGAGTGAACCAGCCTTTAAAAGTATATCCTGATTTTGTTGGATCTGATGGCATTGACTGAGTATTGTCAACATCACCATTAATAGACTTGCCTGTTTCTACCAAAACAGGTTTGTCTGGCTGTCCATCTACCTTAAATGTTACTGTATTATACTTTAAAGCAACAGTCACTGACATTATATTATCACCTAAATTTGATCCACTATCCTTCCCCGAATCACTCTGTCTTGCAGCAAATACATTAACAAGGCGAGTTTGAGGTGTTGGAGTGGATGACCTATCATAATTATCTACCAATCCATATAGACTTGCCTTAATTGTATATTTATTTCCTAATCTTACAGAATTATCATACTTAATTCCACCTATACCAAGGTCAATATCTAATATATCATAAGGCTGATTCTTAAGATCTGTCAAGTTCATATTCCTAATATACTTAGTCAATTTAATTGTTACTTTCTTACCAGTAACCCTTGCAGATTCAACTTCATAGTTAGAATTATTTAGCTTGATTGAATTCTTTATATCACTTGAGTTAAATGATAATCCATCTGGCAATGTCATTTCTATGTAAGTATAAGTACTATACGTTGTTTTATTTCTACTAGTATCTCCTGGAGTTGCAAACTCTACCCATGCCTTAAGAGGTTCTAAATTCGATTTTAAATCTATAGTAGAACTACTCAATTCACCTAGAGTTGACTTATATACACTTACACTATCATTTTTAATGGATAGGTCACCCACTGGATACTTTACCTTTTGGAATGCATCAGACTCTCCCATAGCATCTGCAACTGGTTTGAATTTTTCAACTTCTGATCCTGTCACTCCCAGAGATCCCGCCCAAAAAGTAGTCTGGTCCATGCCGAATAAGTCTAAATTCAAATTTTCTGGCAATAAAAATCCCTTAGCCAGATCAGTGTCTCCATCATTATACTGAAGTATTGAATCTGGACCTACATTTTTAGTAGTAGCTGTTGTATCTAATTTTAGCCTGACCCAATTATTCTTTACGCCATAGCCATCAATATCGGTAGTTGACATACCACTTAACAATGATTTATTATGTGCTAGAATCTCATCACCCTCATTTGCATATGACACCATAGGCAATGCCGTTAAAAGCATAGCATATACCACAGCAGACACTGAGGCTTTCTTTACTATTTTACTTATGTTCATAACCTTCTCCTTAATATATGATATTATTAGATATTTCTTCTGCATTAATATCTACAATCGGAGCCTTATAAAGGAAGCTCCATCTACCATTATAATATAACTTGCACTCTCCCTTAGAAGTAATTGTAGCCAATGTATCCCCAGGATTTGCATTAGTAACATCAATTGTAAATGGTATTTCAACCTTAATTAAGTGGTTAGGTTTACCTATCTCGTTTTCAACTAGTGCAAAAAATCCTGCATAGTCATTCCAGTTTCCTAGTTGCATCACAATTGTAACGACATCAGATGAATCCTTAGGATCAACATATATCTTACTTATTGCATCTGAATTTTCAGAAACTAAGATTTTACTTTTATCCACAGAAACATTTGATGGTAGGTTAATCTTGTATGAGCAAGTAGGGAAACCTTTATTTTTACCAAACATAACTAGATTTTCAGCAGGTTTTCCAAAATATGGTTTACCCTTAAATTGTCTATTAAATGTATCAAAAGCATCAGAAAATAAATCATTGGATTCTATTTCTCCACCGATTGTTCCCTTATATATCTTTTTTCCATTTTCTTCAACTACACTCCCACTTACCGTCACATAATCTTTTAAATTGATTGAGCCTATTATTTTTTTGTTCACATCCTGATATGATGCCTGAATACTCTTACCTGGAGTTATACTCTCCGCAAAAGTTCCTACTGGAGCAGCAATTGCTAACATTAGTGTGCATAAAGCTATGCTGGATAATTTTTTAAATTTCTTGTTCATGATATTACCTCCATATAAAATATACATAATATTGCATTTACGATTTCAAAAATTAAACATAAGAGAACTGCAATATTATGAAAAATTAATAAAAAAATTAGTAAACAAATCTATTCACATCTGCATTATATATAATGAATGTACTTTTGTCAATGCAAACTATTTTATTTAAACTTATGGAAAAGTATAAAATACAAAAGGGCAACATTCATAACTATAAACTGGTTATGGATGTTGCCACATAATTTAATAGATTTTATTGATTTAAATTATCACCAAAGATATTTAACATGGAACCTTTTTAATATGCCTTAGCAAATATTACCATATGGTCTGCCTTTTCACCTGTATAGAAGCACTTATCTCCTAGATCTTCCTGGGCAAATGGTATTACTCTTATTGTAGCACCTGTCAATTCCTTGATCTTAGCTTCGTTTTCGGCATTGTCCTTCCACATTACCTTGGCAAAGCCCTTCTTATTTTCTATGATATCAACGAATTCATCCATGTTGTAGGCTGGATAGATTCTTTCATCCCTATACTTCTTAGCCTTTTCAAATAGGTTCT
>NZ_CDRRTB010000145.1:0-2523 GCF_977045075.1 Peptostreptococcus sp.
TTTGTCAGGTAAGTGGAGACTGGACTACTAGCTCATTTATAGATGACAAGGTAGCAGAAATAAAGGCTAAGGTAGGCGACAAGAAGGCCCTATGCGCCCTAAGTGGTGGTGTAGACTCATCTGTTGCAGCTGCCTTGATGCACAGGGCTATAGGCGATAATCTGACTTGCGTATTCGTTGACCACGGTCTACTAAGAAAGAACGAGGGTGACGACGTAGAGAGAATCTTTAGGCAGAAGTTCGGCATGAACCTAATCAGGGTAAATGCAGAAGACAGGTTCCTAAGCAAGCTGGCAGGAGTAACAGAGCCAGAAGCAAAGAGAAAGATAATAGGTGAAGAATTCATCAGGGTATTTGAAGCAGAATCTCAGAAGCTTGGTAAGATGGACTTCTTGGTGCAGGGAACAATCTATCCGGACATAGTAGAGTCTGGTAACGGAGAATCTGCAACTATCAAGTCTCATCACAATGTTGGTGGTCTGCCAGAAGATGTAGACTTCCAGGAAATAATAGAACCTCTAAGAGAGCTATTCAAGGACGAGGTTAGAAAGATAGGTCTAGAGTTAGGTATAGAAGAAAACCTAATATTTAGACACCCATTCCCAGGACCAGGACTTGGTATCAGGGTAATCGGAGAAGTAACTAAGGAAAAGTGCGACATCCTAAGAGAAGCCGATGCTGTATATATGGACGAGCTAAGAAAGGCTGGTCTATACAAGGAAATATGGCAGGCCTTTGCTACACTACCAGATGTAATGACTGTTGGTGTAATGGGTGACGAAAGAACATATGCCCACCTAGTTGGATTGAGGGCTGTTGCTTCAAGTGACGGTATGACATCTGACTGGTACAAGATTCCTTATGATGTGTTGGAGAGGATTTCTAATAGGATTATCAATGAGGTTGAAGGGGTTAATAGGGTTGTGTATGATATAACTAGTAAGCCTCCTGGAACTATTGAGTGGGAATAGTTAAGTCACTATCTAAAGCCATTGATTTTACTGATTATTCTAAGGTTTCAAGTGGTTAGCTGAAGATGAAAGCCGTGAGGCAAGAATTGCTATCATGGATTCTGATATCGATGTTATCAGCTCAATTTACTCAATGGAAGAAGATATAATGTCAACATTCTACTTTAAGACTGGCACAGTAATACTTTACTCAGCAAAGGGCGAGAACAAGGTTATAGAGCTATAAGCTACATATTATTTAAGCCTCACCATTTAATGGTGATATATTTGTTTTTTAGTATCGGAGGTTATATTATGTCGCTAAAAGGTATAATAAAGCAAATTGAACTAGACAAAAGAAATACCGAATATACAAATAAGAACATACCACCAATACTTCAAGTAGATAAGGAAGCTAGGATTCTAATCGTAGGTCAGGCACCTGGAAAAAAGGTGGAGGAATCACTTATTCCATTTAATGATAAATCTGGAGAAACCCTTATTTCTTGGATGGGTATAGATAAAGATACGTTTTATTCTAAAGAAATTGCAATAGTTCCAATGGATTTTTACTATCCTGGCAAGGCTAAAACAGGTGATTTGCCACCTAGAAAATTTATTGCTCAGGAATACCATGGACCTATACTTAAGGAACTAAACAACATTGAACTTACAATTCTTATCGGTAAATATTCTATGGATTACTATCTCAAGGGTAGGACAAAGAAGAATCTTACAGAAACAGTCAGGTGCTTTGATGAGTATTTACCTAAGTATTTTCCAATCGTTCATCCAAGTCCCTTGAATTTTAGATGGCAGGCAAAGAATCCTTGGTTTGTTCAAGATGTTGTTCCAGTGCTAAAGAAAACTGTAAAGAAAATATTAAAATAGATTAAAAGGATAGTATAAATTATCAGGTTGGTTAGAAAAATCCATCTCTAAACTATCGGGTTGGTGACTATGAATAAAAAGGACATTTTTCGCATGAAATTCATGTGGAAAATGTCCTTTTATATTGGTTGTATAATATTTAGCGTTGGTGAGAGAAAATTCTCTCCCAACGCTAAATTTTTTGCAAAAAAATAGGAACACACATCAAATCTCGTGTATAATTTAAATCGCAAAAAATAAAAAACAAGGAGAAATGATATGTGTTCTAATGCTAGTATAACAGAAATCTTAGGAATTAACGATAAAAATTTAGTAATTTTAGGGAACAAAAAAGAAAATATTAAGGGGATAGAATATACAGTCTTAAGGGGAAAGCTTTCATATAGGCCAGCTTGCTGCCCTAAGTGTGGTATAGTCAATGAAAATTATGACATAATTAGAAATGGGAGTCAGACCGTAAAAATACTTTTTAATAGGGTTAATACAAACCCTTTGATATTGATGGTTAAAAAGCAGAGGTTTTTCTGTAAACATTGCGAGTCAACATTTATGGCTAAAACACCTATCGTAGATAAGGGGTGCTTCATATCGAATGATGTTAAGAGGTCCATAGTTTTAAACCTATGTGAGACTAAGTCAATGGACTTAATTGCAAGAGAACACTGTGTATCTCCTACTAGTG
>NZ_CDRRTB010000146.1:0-2515 GCF_977045075.1 Peptostreptococcus sp.
TTTTACTATATACTTATATTTTTAATTTCATTAAGCGCATAATTTTGCTAGTCTAATATTTATATTAAACTCATAGGTAATGAATTAATACATACAGGGTCTAAATTGACTTATCATAAGAAAAGAAGGATCTATCTAATTGCTACTGCAAACCTTCTATTTCCATAGTTATAGCACTTGTCTACCAGGGCCTGTGATTTCCAGTAGAAGAAAGGCTTACTACGGTTTGCCCCATCGGACTCGTGGTTGTATGGGTCTGCTATGTAGAAGGCCTTCTTAACTGGGTCGTAGCCTGTTAATAGGAGTACATGGTTGTTGAAGATCCTCCTGGTTGGAACCCCATCGATAGGCAGGGTCTTATAGTAGGCTGGAGCCCAATGTAGGGTAACATAAATAACCACTGTATTGCCATTCTGTATTTCTTTTATGATATCCTCTATAGGAGCCCCCTGAATATTTACAACATTACCATACCTCTGTCCGTACTTGGCTAGGGGTTCAGGGTCTATAGTTAGGAACCTATGATTTTCGTTTCCGTATGGTGAACCGACATAGCCCTTGGCAGGGTTACTACTAGTCTTTGGCATATTATCGAGGAAGGCTCTTAGACCCAGGTTTGTGTACCCCTTACCCTTAAGTCCCATTAGAAGGGATGTGGCTTCACATCCATTAGGTGCATAAACTGGCTTTAGCTGGGAAACATATGGGACCGGATTTATTATCTTACCAATAGTCTTCGGTTCCTCAGGCTTTACTTCTGGTTTTGGTTCAGGCTGTGGCTTTTGAGGGCCCTGGTTGTCTATTGGGTCTAGCCCCCTTATCAACCTATCAGCATTGGCAAGAGTCTTGTCAGATATAGATAACTGACCACCTACGACAAGGACCTTTTTTATATTGTGATTTTTGAAATAGTCTATTACACTCTGGTCTATCTTGTCCTTTGATACTAGAAGTATAGGGGCTTCTATCTTTTGAGCAAGTGTAGACGCAGCCAGGGCATCTGGGAAGTTTTCTCCTGATGCAAGGATGACTGTAGACGATACAAGCCTATCCCCTATCTTGGCACTTGTCTCATAACGGTTGTTGCCACTTATCCTAGCATGACTAGCATATTGGAATTGGTTGGCTATACCACTTGCTAGACCTTCTTGGACACTATTTTCTCCTCCGACAATTAGGAAGCTGTCATGGTTAAGGGCCTCGATTGCAGCCTGGACCTCACTGGATAGCTGTCCGCTTTTTGTTAATAGAAGGCCTGCCTGGTCAAGGATAGAAGATGTAGACAGGGCATCTGGAAACTTTTCTCCTGATGCAAGGATCAAGGATTTTTTCTTGGCATGATTAAATATCTTTTGGCAGGTATCATACCTATTTTCACCCGCTATACGGCTGATGTTTTTAATTCCACCTATATTGGCAAGACCCCTTTCTATATCTTCTGATATCGAGTTCGTACCACCAAGTATGATAAGGTCTTGGGTCTCAAGTCTAGATATTTCATTTATAATTTCCTGTGTCAGCTGGTTTTGTACTAGGATGACGGAATAACGACCACCTGTAAGGTTGGCTGCAGCTAGGGCATCGGGGTAGTTTCTAGCATCTGCCAGGATAACTGTCTTTGATTTAGTATTCTCAAACCTACTTATTTCGATGGACGTCTCTACCCTACCTGGTCCAGATATTCTCATGCTTGTCTGGTCTGATGATAGGAATTTGGCCAAGCTTGAATTAGGGTCTAGCTTAGGATCCTGTACATCAGGGCTTACAATTATTTCACTCTTATTGGTATCCTTTGGCTTAGGGTCACTTGATACCGTTTCCACGCCAGGGCTAGTCACCTGGTCCGCTAGGATGGGTCCTGTAGAAGTAAGTACCATACCAAGGGCTAGGATAATAGCCACATGTTTTTTTCTTAATTTCATTTTCTCCTCCATAGGTTATATATAAATTTGTATTTGTAGGTCTAACCTATATAGGCAAGGCCTAACTGATATTTTACCTTTCACATGCTAAAAAAAGCATCTCTTATATTTTACTATAAATAAAACATTTTTACAGTAGTAAGTTGTTAAACTTTAGTAATTTTTATTTTTATAGTCAAAAGCCATTGTTAAGGTAGGGATTTTATGGACTTAATTATATAAACTTGTATGTGGGTATATTTTTCTATTGGTTTCATGTTAGAAATATTAGATATTTTTAGGTGTTTATTAACTATATTTGTGATTTTCTGTAAAGTATTGTAAATTGAAAATTATTATTATATCATTAAAGGGTAGGTTGGTATTTTATATAAAAAATGGAGGAAAAATAATGGTTGAAAAGAACTTATTTCAATTTTGTGGAAACACAAAGAGATATATTATAGAAGCCGTACTGATAAACTGTATAAGGTTGGTGGCAAATATCACCTTCTCTTTTATGTTTGCATCAGTATTGGCCCACTTTATAACTGGGGTCTATGTATTTAATCCCAAGATATCCTATATATTAATAGGCCTGTCCCTGCTGGTAA
>NZ_CDRRTB010000147.1:0-2514 GCF_977045075.1 Peptostreptococcus sp.
TAGATTCTAAGTGTCAAGTCCTAAAGATTGTTGACAGGTCCCAGGCAATCCTAAAGGGAATAGAAATTGCCCAGCCGGGAGACATGGTTATAGTTGCAGGCAAGGGCCATGAAAAGTACCAGATAATACATGGTGAAAGAGTCTTTTATGATGAAAAGGCAGAGGTCCTAAAGGCTATTGAGATAGTAAAGGATAGACAGGATTCCTAAGAGACAAGTTGAATGATAGGGGCTATAATAATAGCCAATGAATAATAAATATGAGAAAGGCTACACACCTGTATAGTATAAGTGTGTAGCTCTTCTTTTATCTTTATATACATATTTTATATTACTTTAATATTACAACCTACTTGCTGGTAAAGTTAGAAAATTTACAGTTGATAACATTTGCTGAAAAGACCCAGTCTTCATTTAGGAGTTTTAAGAACTGGTCTTTGCTCAGGTAGATAGTAAAGAGGTTGGTCTTTAGGTCACTCTGTTTTCCAATATCTTTCTTGTATATATCGAAGCTATCCGGTATTATATTACCCTTTTCATCCCTGTCCCTTTTATCTGTGAAATCTGAGATTGAACCGAAAGCAACAGAATATTGGTCTCTTCCTGGACGGGTTAAATTAATATCCTTAAAAACAGTAAATATGTCCCTATTATTATCTATCAAATCTAGGTTAGTCATATAAATATCTTTTAGCTTCTTTCTCAGCTGGTCCTTGTCCAGCCTATGGATATCATCACTCAAATATTTTAAGTCAAAATCAGTATATGTTTCGCCAGTATCCTTGTCCTTGGCAGGCTTCTTGTTAACCTGGTAGTGGGTTAAGGTATTTAAGCCCAGCTCAAGGTAGTCATCAGTTGGCTGGCCAGCAGGGAAAGCTAGCTCTTTGCCAGCAAGAGACTTTTGTATTAGGTCATGGCTAGCTGGGTCAACCACTCGTAGCCAAAAAGGCATGATATCCCAGTTTTTTTCAAATTCTTTTAAGAGGCCTGCTATAGACATTAAGTTCTTACTACCTACTGAGGCAAAGATATATGCTGAATCAGGTAGTTTTTTGACATCCTCTACCAACTCTTTCTTGTCCGGAAAGCCACCATATAAGTTAGCATTAATAGTATTTCCCGGCTTGCTGTAATCGATTATTTTTTTGCCCCTTTTATAGTCGATCTCAAAATCCACATCTGCAGCTAGCAGTGTTGATTCATTGTAGTTAGCAGTATCTAGGTAAAATTTATATGACCCGAACTGCTTATCAAGGACATCTATATTAATTAGGTATCTTGTGGGATCTGTAGTAGCATAGAAAGAATTGACCATATTGGCCAGGTCGCTGTGCTGACTGAAATGAGTTCTTTCGTTGCCATATAGGAGGGGATTAAGATACCGATTTTTAACCTGAGTCCATAGGGGCTCGTTTTTTTCCTCGCTATAAGCCATAGTGTAGAAGTCTGGATAAAAGGACTTTACTATGGGGTTTATAATAAAGAGAAGGGCAACGATAAGTATAGCCGTCTTTAGGAGGACAGACCTGGTAGTCCTTGCTATCCTTTTTTTGATTTCCTTGTCAATAAGTTTTTCCATTTTGGCTTCCAATTCCATTTGGTCAGGGTCTGACCTAAAAAAGTCTTCAAAACTTTCGATAGCATGGTCTATAGTCTTTCCCTCAGTATTATAAGAAGTCTTGTCAGTATAATCATTATTAATAGGACTTTTGTCAACTGTATCATTATCAAGATTATCTATATCAATACTTGATTTGCCTATATTTTCCATATTAGCATTTGTGGTATTACTAGTATCAGTATTAACAATATTTTTATCAATCTTCTTCATACTTATCACCCCATTTTCTTTCAATTAAAATTTCCTTTAGCTTTTGTCGAGCCCTAGACCTAATTTTTCTAACATTGCTAGGGCTTGTATTCATAATATCGGCAATTTCCTCATCCTTAAGTTGCATATAGATACTGTACATGAGGACAAGCCTGTAATTATTAGGTAAGAGGGTGATGCCGTGGGCAACCTCTCTCATGCTTTCCTCCTTGATAAGGATATCCAGAGGATTGTCAGGTGCAGACAAGCGCTTAAATATAATGTCTGGATCGTCCACGTATCGGGAACTGTGTCTAATATGGTTTATAAACTCATTTTTTAAGACTTTGGACAGCCAAAATCTTAGACTACCACCTTCCTTATAGGAAAGGTAGGCCTTGGTGAAGGTGGCCTGAACCAAAGACTGGGCCAGCTCGTAGTCACCACATAAGGAAAGGGCATATACGAGTAGGTTCTTATGGTATTTTTTGTATATCTCTTCAAAATCCGTATTCTTCATATATACCTCCTAGAAGATGGTGCCTAGCTATCAACAAATTAGAATCCAAGAATTTACTTAAATCTTGTTTGAGAAATCAACTCAAGAAAATTTTCTTTATATTAATATAACACAGGGAGGATGGATCTGTGACACTATTTAATAGGATTTATTTAAAGGTGGGTCGGGTGTCTATATATATACTT
>NZ_CDRRTB010000148.1:0-2473 GCF_977045075.1 Peptostreptococcus sp.
GAATCTGTGTCTGGGTTCTTATGACCAAATACTAATAAACTCATTTTTTCATACCCCTTTCAATTTCTCGATTTATTGATAAAATCACTTTCATGATTCCTTTTCCTATTTTATTATACCAAAAAAACTGGTCAATTAGTATATTTGACCCTATATTTATTCCTACAAATATGCAATATTTTATGATATCATTAGATATAAGTTATAAAGCATATGAAAAGAGTGAGCAAATAATGGTGAATAATAATATAAATAATAGACTTGTAAATAATAAAAATACAGAAAAAATAAATATAAAGAATGACTCTAAGTTACCAGTTAAGCCAGCCAAGGTAAACTACCAAAAGGAGCTAGAAAAGATCCTAAAGAAGGTAGAAGAGGAAGGGACCTGTCCAAGCCTACTTTTACATTCCTGTTGTGGTCCGTGCAGCTCCTATGTGTTAGAATACCTAGGCCAGTATTTTGAGATTACAGTCTTTTACTATAATCCAAATATTTACCCATCTGAGGAGTACTGGTATAGGGTTGATGAGCAGAAGAAGATAATAGACCTGACTAGGACCAAATACCCTATTCATATGATAGAAGGTGCCTATGAGGTAGACAGATTTTATGAAACTATAGCTGGTATGGAGGACCTGTCAGAGGGTGGGGCCAGGTGTCACAGGTGCTATGAGCTGAGGATGTCTGAGGCTGCTAAGCTGGCCAAAGAAGAGGGTTTTGACTACTTCACTACCACTCTTACTATCAGTCCCCACAAGAATTCCCAAGTCTTAAATAGGATAGGCCAAGAGGTTGGAGAAAGATTTGGTGTAAGACATCTGCCTTCTGACTTCAAGAAGAATAATGGCTATAAGAGGTCTTGCCAACTGACTAGTGACTTTGGTATGTACAGACAGGACTACTGTGGATGTGAGTATTCCATGAAGGAGACTATGAGGAGAAGGAAAAAGAAGCTAAGAGATGATATGAAGGTCCTTAATGAAGGTCTAGACCTGGAATATATGGTCCAGGCTGACCAGGTCATATTTGACAAGCTATACGGGAGGCCAGAGTATCTTGACTCAAGGGTGATTTTTACCTATGCGGGTAGGTATCCTGAAATAAATACCCTGGATTTTATAAATAAGGCCCTAGCCGATGGAAAGGTAGTAGCAGTACCATATTGTAGCGATAAGGAGACCATGAAGGCCTATGAAATACAATCTACAAGTCACTTGCTAACAAATTCCTTTGGTGTCCTGGAGCCAGATATCAGTATATGTAGTGAGCTTGATATAGAGGATATAGACCTTATCCTAGTACCTTGTTGTACTGCTGATAAGAAGGGGGCCAGGCTGGGCTTTGGTAGGGGCTACTATGATAGGTTCTTGCCTAAGACTAGGGCAGAAAAGCTACTCTTGATTAGGTCCAAGCAGGTCTCAGAGGACATACCAATGGAGGACCACGACCTAGTAATAGACAAGCTGATTAGTGAAATAGAACTTTAAAAAAGAGGAATATATATGATTAAATAGAAATAGATAAATAATATGAATATAAATTAAGAAATATATAAGCAAGAACTATATAAATGAGTAAGAATATAGGCAGGCAAGTCTATATGGAATACGTAGAGATAGATCATATTAGGATAATGTAATTGGTTAGGAGTTTAAAAATGATAAGAATTGAGAACTTGACTAAAAATTATGGAGCTACTATGGCTCTTGATAACCTGAATTTAACTATAAATGATGGGGAGATATTTGGTCTGATTGGTCATAATGGAGCAGGTAAGTCAACTACTATCAAGTCCTTAGTGAGCATCCTAGAGCCTACGAGTGGTCAAATATACTTTGATGACCTAGATTTAAAGACTAATAGGGATACGATTAAGAAGATGATAGGTTATGTTCCTGACAGCCCGGACATGTTTTTGAAGCTGCCAGTGACTAGCTACTGGAAGTTTATAGCCAGTGTATTTGGGATTGACAAGGACCTGAGAGAAGAGAGGATAAAAAGCCTATGCCAGATTTTCTCATTGGAGGTAAAGGCTACAACGAGGATAGAAGAGTGCTCACATGGTATGAGACAGAAGGTATTTTTGATAGGTGCCCTAATTTCAGATCCAAAGATATGGATTTTAGATGAGCCTATGACTGGTCTAGACCCTCAGTCTGCCTATAATCTTAAAGAGCTAATGAAGGACCATGCAAGCCAGGGCAATACAGTCTTGTTTTCTACCCATGTCCTAGAGGTGGCAGAGCAGCTGTGTGATAGGATAGGTATACTTAGCAAGGGGAGGATTCTTTTCCTTGGAACTATGGATGAATTAAAGGATAGACACCCAGGCCAGTCTCTTGAAGACATATACCTGGCTATGGTAAACCACAAGCCACAGGATACTGCTGGCAGGGATGGGGCAAGTCTTTATAATAATGTTATAGCTGATAAGGTGTCACAGGGACCGGAAGCTGAAGAAAAGTAGGTG
>NZ_CDRRTB010000149.1:0-2386 GCF_977045075.1 Peptostreptococcus sp.
GTGCTTAGATATGCTGTTGGGTAGGTTGGAGATATTCCCAATCCTATTCCTATTTAGTCCAAGGATATTAAATAGGCGTTTTTAACATATTAAAATTTCTTGCTTATGGGGTTGAAAAAGACAATCCACTAGAATGAGATATTATTAGTTGGGAAAAGAATAATACGAACGATTTTGAAGGGAAGGACATTAACGTATATTGTACAATATACGATTATATGGACTTTCCTTTTTTTGTATGGTATAATTTTAAGGTAATAGACAGTCGCGAGCAAGGTTTATTACGAAGATACTGGCCATGATAGACAGTATATTGGTATCTAAATAGGCCTGTATACCAAGGTGGTAAATAGGTAGTGTATAGCTAGTAATAGAAAGGACTGAAGAAATGTTAACAGCAATTACAGGAATAAACTGGGGAGACGAAGGTAAGGGTAGGATGGTTGACCTACTATCAGAAAACTATGACATAGTTGTGAGGTACCAGGGTGGTAATAATGCAGGCCACACAGTAGTAAATGAGAGGGGTAAGTTTATCTTGAACCTACTTCCATCAGGTATACTACGTTCTGATGTTGTAAATATAATCGGTAATGGGGTGGTTGTTGATATCAAGCACCTTGTTGGCGAAATAAATAAATTAAGGGATGCAGGTATAGTAATTACACCTGACAACTTAAAGTTAAGTGATAGGGCAGTTATAGTAATGCCCTACCATGTGGACCAGGATTGTCTGGAGGAAGAAAGACTAGCAGATGCAAAATTTGGGTCTACAAAGAGGGGTATAGGTCCAGTCTATGGAGATAAGTATATGAAGAAGGCTCTTAGACTGGGTGAATTATTAGATAGTGAAGAGGACCTAAAGGAAAGACTTAGGGGTATAATCGAGTGGAAGAACCTCTTGATAGAAAGGGGATATGGCAAGGAAGCTATTAAATTCGATGATATGTGGTCCTACCTAAAGGAATATGGGGATATAGTTAAGGACTTTGTATGTGATACAGGTCATTACTTGAATAGGGCAAATAGAGAAGGAAAGAACATAATGTTTGAGGCCCAGCTAGGTGCCTTGAGGGATATAGACTTTGGTATATACCCATTTACATCATCCTCTTCTACAATAGCGCCATATGCACCTATTGGAGCTGGTGTACCAAACTTAAGGCTAACTAATTCTGTGGGTATAATGAAGGCCTACTCTACATGTGTAGGAGAGGGTCCATTTACGGCTGAAATTTTTGGTGATGAGGCAGATAAATTACGAGAAGCGGGCAATGAGTACGGGGCAGCAACTGGCAGACCTAGAAGGGTGGGTGGCTTTGATGTCTTGGCCTCAAGGTATGGTGTAATGGCCCAGGGCTCAGACCATATAGCCCTTACAAAGCTGGATGTATTGTCATATTTGAAAGAAATACCTGTATGTGTAGCTTATGAGTTTGAAGGAGAAGTACTCAATGAATTCCCTATAGGAGAAAAATTATTCAAGGCCCAGCCGGTTTATGAGTACAGGAAGGGCTGGATGAAGGATATTTCTAACTGCAGGAGCATTGAAGACCTACCAAAAGAGGCAGTAGACTATATCAAGTACCTAGAGGATGTGGTTGACTGTAAAATAAAGTATGTATCAGTAGGTCCAGAAAGAGACCAGTATATAGTAATGCCTTAAGAGGAGGAAATTTATGAAGAATACATATGAATCACCCTTGACATCAAGGTATGCAAGTAAGGAAATGCAGGTCTTATTTTCTCCAGATAAGAAGTTTAAGACTTGGAGGAGGCTATGGGTAGCCCTGGCAGAAGCTGAAATGGAGCTGGGACTGGACATTAGTCAGGACCAGGTAGATGAGTTGAAGAGCTACAAAGATGATATAAACTACGATGTAGCCCAGGCCAGGGAGAGGGAGGTAAGACATGATGTTATGAGTCATGTATATGCCTATGGAGTCCAGTGCCCAAAGGCAGCAGGTATAATACATCTAGGGGCAACCTCATGCTATGTCGGTGATAATACAGATTTAATAATAGATTATGAGGCTCTCGATCTTATTAGGAAGAGGCTGATCAAGCTGATATCAATATTGGCCGAGTTTGCAGACAAATACAAGGACCTGCCAACCCTTGGTTTTACTCATTTCCAGCCAGCCCAACCTACTACAGTCGGTAAGAGGGCCTGCCTGTGGATACAGGACTTCATACTTGATTTAGAGAGCCTAGAAGACTTCCTACAGAGGAGAAGATTAAGGGGGGTAAAGGGAACAACGGGAACCCAGGCCTCCTTCCTAGAATTATTTGATGGTGACTATGAAAGGGTCAAGCAACTTGATAGGCTAGTAGCCAAAAAAATGGGCTATGATGATGTGTTTGCAGTTACAGGGCAGACATATTC
>NZ_CDRRTB010000150.1:0-2384 GCF_977045075.1 Peptostreptococcus sp.
TTTTACTATATACTTATATTTTTAATTTCATTAAGCGCATAATTTTGCTAGTCTAATATTTATATTAAACTCATAGGTAATGAATTAATACATACAGGGTCTAAATTGACTTATCATAAGAAAAGAATGACCTATCTAATTGCTACTGCAAATCTTCTATTTCCATAGTTATAGCACTTGTCTACCAGGGCCTGTGATTTCCAGTAGAAGAAAGGCTTACTACGGTTTGCCCCATCGGATTCGTGGTTGTATGGGTCTGCTATGTAGAAGGCCTTTTTAACCGGGTCGTAGCCTGTTAATAGGAGTACATGGTTGTTGAAGATCCTCCTGGTTGGAACCCCATCGATAGGTAGGGTCTTATAGTAGGCTGGAGCCCAATGTAGGGTAACATAAATAACTACTGTATTGCCATTCTGTATTTCTTTTATGATATCCTCTATAGGAGCCCCCTGAATATTTACAACATTACCATACCTTTGTCCGTACTTGGCTAGGGGTTCAGGGTCTATAGTTAGGAACCTATAATTTTCGTTTTCGTATGGTGAACCGACATAGCCCTTGGCAGGGTTACTACTAGTCTTTGGCATATTATCGAGGAAGTCTCTTAGACCCAGGTTTGTGTACCTCTTACCCTTAAGTCCCATCAGGAGGGATGTGGCTTCACATCCATTAGGTGCATAAACTGGCTTTAGCTGGGAAACATATGGGACCGGATTTATTATCCTACCAATAGTCTTCGGTTCCTCAGGCTTTACTTCTGGTTTTGGTTCAGGCTGTGGCTTTTGAGGGCCCTGGTTGTCTATTGGGTCCAGCCCCCTTGTCAACCTATCAGCATTGGCAAGAGTCTTGTCAGATATAGATAACTGACCACCTACGACAAGGACCTTTTTTATATTGTGGTTTTTGAAATAGTCTATTACACTCTGGTCTATCTTGTCCTTTGATACTAGAAGTATAGGGGCTTCTATCTTTTGGGCAAGTGTAGACGCAGCCAGGGCATCTGGGAAGTTTTCTCCTGATGCAAGGATGACTGTAGATGATACAAGCCTATCCCCTATCTTGGTACTTGTCTCATAACGGTTGTTGCCACTTATCCTAGTATGGCTAGCATATTGGAATTGGTTGGCTATACCACTTGCTAGACCTTCTTGGACACTATTTTCTCCTCCGACAATTAGGAAGCTGTCATGCTTAAGGGCCTCGATTGCAGCCTGGACCTCACTGGGTAGCTGTCCGCTTTTTGTTAATAGAAGGCCTGCCTGGTCAAGGATAGAAGATGTAGCCAGGGCATCTGGAAACTTTTCTCCTGATGCAAGGATCAAGGATTTTTTCTTGGCATGATTAAATATCTTTTGGCAGGTATCATACCTATTTTCACCCGCTATACGGCTGATGTTTTTAATTCCACCTATATTGGCAAGACCCCTTTCTATATCTTCTGATATCGAGTTCGTACCACCAAGTATGATAAGGTCCTGGGTCTCAAGTCTAGATATTTCATTTATAATTTCCTGTGTCAGTTGGTTTTGTACTAGGATGACGGAATAACGACCACCTGTAAGGTTGGATGCAGCTAGGGCATCGGGGTAGTTTCTTGCATCTGCCAGGATAACTGTCTTTGATTTAGTATTCTCAAACCTACTTATTTCTATGGACGTCTCTACCCTTCCTGGTCCAGATATTCTCATACTAGCCTGGTCTGATCCTAGGAATTTAGCCAGATTTGAATTAGGATCTAACTTAGAATCTTCTGCATCAGGGCTGATAATTATTTCGCTCTTGTTGGACTCATTTGGCTTGGCATCACTTGCTACCGCCTCTATACTAGGGCTAGATAACTGGTCTGCCAGGGTAGGCCCTGTAGAAGTAAGCACCATGCCCAGGGCTAGGACAATAGCCACTTGTTTTTTTCTCAATCTCATTTTTCTTCCTCCATGGGTTTTATATGCAAGTATTAATTGGTGGTCTCTCTTTGTTTTGAAGACCTAGGAGATGGTTTGGACTCCATCATGACTTGAAATTCAACATATTTTATATTTTACTATAAATAAAAATTTTTTTACAGTAGTAACTTGCTTAAAAATAAATATTTTCACAAAAATCACTGCTAAAAAGAGAGAGGTCTTAAGTTTGTGATTTTTGGAGCCTTACTTTCTCTAAACCGATATGGGTAGGTATATTTTTTAAAGCCCATGCCCAATATATATTAGATATTTTTAGGTGTTTATTAACTATATTTGTGATTTTCTGTAAAGTGTTGTAAATTGAAAATTATTATTATATCATTAAAGGGTAGATTGGTATTTTGTAAAAAATGGAGGAAAAATAATGGTTGAAAAGAACTTATTTCAATTTTGTGGAAACACAAAGAGATACATTATAGA
>NZ_CDRRTB010000151.1:0-2370 GCF_977045075.1 Peptostreptococcus sp.
CCCTCTAGCTGGGACTGGGCCATATTATGAGACTCCTCAGTCTTGGCATTTATTATATCTATGACAGCCTCTGCCTGAGACAGGTCTATTCTTCCGTTTAAGAAGGCCCTCTTGGTAAATTCTCCAGCCTGGGCTGGTCTGGCACCAGACCTTAGGACTAGCTCCAGTATTTTTCTGACTGATATAAAGCCACCGTGGCAGTTGATTTCTATGACGTCTTCGGCTGTATAGGAGTTTGGCCCCTTCATGTAGGCTAGGAGTACTTCATCTATAATTGTATCGCCATCTAGTATGTTTCCATAGATTAGGGTCCTGATAGGATAGTCTAGGATTTCCCCCTTATGGAAGGGAGAGAATATCTTATTTGCAATCTTTAGTGAATCAGGACCACTTATCCTGATAATACCAATACCACCTTGTCCGGGGGCAGTGGCTATGGCTGCAATTGTATCATCAATAAACATGCTAACCTCCTATGTTTAATAATTTTTGCATAATATATTATTATATCATATAATGACTGGAGATAGCGGGTTTGGGTGGAAAATTTGTTGGACGATTTTGTTTGTATGATTTAAAAATTTATGGTATAATCTTATGGTATGATAATTTGCGCCCATAGCTCAACTGGATAGAGTTCTTGACTACGAATCAAGCGGTTGTGGGTTCGAGTCCCGCTGGGCGCACTTAGGCATGGTAGATTTCCTCTACCATGTTTTTTATTACAGTAGTTGTAGACCTGCTATAAAAATAAGAAAAAATAAGTTTTTTGTGATATCCTAAGTATATGGAGGTGGTAGTATGTTGATATTTATCACACTAGTTGCAATAATAGTGGTAGCATTTTTTGTCCTATCTAGGGGCAAGAAGTCACCAAATAAGTCAAATAATAAATTAAATACAAGTCTTATAGACGATAACAATATAAAGATAGTCCATGTAACAGACATTCACTACCTTGCACCAAGTCTTACTGACTACGGCAAGAGCTTTGTTGAAACCATAGAAAAAAGTGATGGAAAGATGATGAGGTATATAGACCAGATTATGGATGCCTTTATCCTAGAGATGGTAAGAACCAAGCCAGACCTGGTTATTGTAAGTGGAGATATGACCTATAACGGGGAAAAAGAGAGCCATATAGGTCTTGCCAACAAATTTAAAATCCTAAAGGACAAGGGGATTAAGGTCCTAGTCTTACCCGGCAACCATGACCTTGAAAATGAAAGGGCCCTTGCCTTTGAGGCTGATACTACCAGACCAGTGGATACAGTTAGCCTTCAAGAATTTGAGGAAATATACAGCGACTATGGCTATGGTAAGGATGATCCGAATGTAGTTTCAAGAGATAAGAAGTCCCTCAACTATGTCTATCAGCTAGGCAACAAGTGTCATTTACTCATGGTTGAAACTTCTACCAAGGGAAATGACCAGACAATATCTAAGTCCAGTTATAGGTGGATAGAGAGGTGCCTAAAAAATGCCAAGGATATGAATATGAGGGTCATAGGTGTCAGCCACCAAAATATACTTGCCCACAACAAGCTTTTTATAGCCGGCTATAAGATTACAAATAGTTCAAGGCTAGTAGACCTATACAACAAGTATAATGTGAGGATAAACCTTAGTGGTCATATGCACATCCAGCATATGGCAGAGCACAAGAGGGTCCACGATATAGCCCTGGCCTGCCTGGGTCTTTATCCAAACCTATATGGGGTCCTAGATATGGACCTGAGGAATAATATGACCTACCATACAGAAAGCCTTGATGTTGCCTATTGGATGAAAAAGTATAAGCACCAGGACCAAGCTCTTTTGGACTTTGAAAATACATGTAGGGAGTATTTTGTCAGGTGTACGAGGCTACAAACTGAAAAGCAGTTGGACAAGCTAGACCTTAGTAAGGAAGACAAGGAAATGATGATGGACTTTATGGTGGATACCAATATCCATTATTTTTCAGGTAGCCTTGACAAGAGGCCAGATCTTTGTCTTGATAATCCGGCCTACAAGCTATGGATGGACCAGTGTGAGAGGACCTTTACTGGGTCTTATTTGAACAGCATATATACTGATACCATAGGTGACCATAACATGTTGGAAATCTTCCAGTAGGATGGGTACAAGAATTAGGATTAGTAAAAAAAATTAAAAAAATATAAAAAATATCAATTCGGTTGCATATACAACCGAATTTTTTTATGGAATGATTTATTATATGTATATAGCAAGGAGCTAGATAATAAAAAATCAAAATAAATAATATATAAGAAAAGGAGAATAAGATTATGATAACAAGAGACACTATAATAGGAAACGTATTAAAGGAAAATGAAGGAACATATGAAATACTAACAAGTTTTGGTA
>NZ_CDRRTB010000152.1:0-2308 GCF_977045075.1 Peptostreptococcus sp.
CTGTGTACTTCTTGCCTGTGATACCAACTACCCTTCTGGCTACCATTTCAGATGTACCGTACCTATCTACACCGGCTATTCTTTCTACATCCTTATCCTTGTCATAGGCCTTTAGGTCTCCTCTTACATTTTCAGATATAGAGTCTGGACCACCTACTATGATTACTTCTTCGGCTCCTAGTCTCTTAATTTCTGCTGCCACTCTTGGGTCAAGCTTGTTTGTAGGGTTAAGTAGGATAGGAGCATCCTTTAGCTTGGCAAGGACAGATGCTGTCATTGAGTCTGGGAATAGGTCGTGTCTAACCACTATTACTGTCTTTGCCTTATCATAATACTTTTTAGATATATTTATTCCTGTTTCTATTCTGTCAGGACCATCTATTCTTCCTGGGTTTGGTACATCAGGCCTATGTGGTCTGTATGGATTATCAGGAGCCTTAGTTACCTTGAAAGTATATGATATTAGGTTTGGCTTGTCAGCAGGGGCCTTTGCGTCCCTACCTTCATTGCTTTGCTTTCCAACAAAGAAATATGCTGATCTTACATCGTCTGATCCACTACCAACCTTATTTTTTGCAACATCCATAGAATCTGTAACTAGGTCATCATTTACACCTACAACGCTACCTGTAATACTTACATCTTGTCCTATAGCAACTTCATTGTTAACTAAAAGTCCCTCAACCTTGACTTTTATCGTACCAATAGTTTTAAGGTGGGCATAGTAGTCTTTAGCCTTCATGTAGCCTTCACTATTTAATGTAGGATGTACTCTAATAATAAGCTTATCACCTACTTTTTCTGCTTTTTTAAATTTTAAAGAATTCAATCCTTCAACTGTGAATCTCAGACTGTTTACATCAGGTATTGTAATACCTCTTGGTATATTTAAAACAAATACCAGCTCAGAATCAGTTGCTACATAACCCTCTGTGCCATGTAACTTCCAGAGCTGTCCCGCTGAATTCCCATTAATATGTTGCCAAAATCTAGTATTTTGCCATTTGCTAAGGTTACTCAAGTTAACAGAAAAATCAAGCTTTAACTCATCACCAACTGCATGAGTTGCTAAAGTAGTATTCTCAGTATTTCCATTGACAGAAATATCACCGTATACATTCAACTGATCTCTATCTTTAATAAAGTCAGTATTAAAATCAAACTTAAATGGGTTATGATACTTATTATCTTGATAATCTGGATCACCATTAGGACCCTCGTTAACTTTTAGTTCTGGCTTTGAGAAATAATCAAACATATCCATACCAGCAGTCCAAGCCAGTGTATTAAAATTTTTATAAGCCCCTGAACTTGGAGAATCACCACCGCTTGCAAGATCAAAATTTTTAAGAGCACTAGCCTGTAATTTCATTAAATATTTAGGGTATATACCGCCATCTAATAAAGGTTCTTTTTCTAATTCACCCCAATAGTTTTCTGCAATAGCTGTATCCGCATCAGGTGCTTCATCTTCATCTGCATGTACTATCCCCAAAGATAAAAAAGGTATAGAAATGCTAAATGCTAATATACATGAAATAATTTTATAATTTATTTTTCTTTTCATAATAGTATCCCTTCTTATCTAGTAACATGGAATGAAATTGGTTTACTTGTTACATTAACAATCTTTGTACCGTAACCAAACCATCCACCATATTTATAAAGTTCACACTTTCCATCAGAAGATATAGTTCCGAGATCTGTTGTATTTTGGTCTTTTATCTCTACTGAGTAAGGTATATTTATAGAAATATTATGTCCTGTAGTTCCCTTCTCCTTGTCATACAATTCAAAGAAACCTTTATAATCATTCCAAGTACCTAAGAATAACCTAAATGTAACAGAGTTACTATCTTTATCATAGAATTTTTCAATTTTTCCTATAGTCTCTGTGCTTTCTGATACTGTAATAGCATTTTCATCTATTACAAAATTTTTAGGAAATTTAACAGTATATTTTATTGATGGAAATTCTTCTCCCTTATCAAACATAACTAGATTTTCATATGGTCTTCTTGTAATTGGTTCTTTCTGACCCTTGAAATCAGCTACAAACTTATCATATGCACCCTCAAATAAGTCACTGGCTTCAACTGTTCCACCTACATATCCTTCATAAAAAAGTTTCCCATTTTTCTCTACTTCTTGACCATTATTATATGTCACATTTGATAAATCAACCTGTCCCACAATCTTTTTCTTTCCACTATTGTAAGTACTTGGGACATTACTATTGGCCGCAAATACTGTCGCACAGGTAAATACACCTACCACCATCACTAGAGCCACAACTAGACTCGACATT
>NZ_CDRRTB010000153.1:0-2281 GCF_977045075.1 Peptostreptococcus sp.
TCTCTGTATGCGATTATTTTATTATTCGTGTTAATGGTTTTCTTAGGGGGACCTTTTTTTGCAACTGAGAATTGGCGATTAATTTGGCTGGGTGCATTAATGGCGACAGCTTTGCATTTTTTTCCATATTATTTTGTGCATGGAAAATCAATGATATATTTGGGGATTATTTGTACTATAAATATTGCTGTAGCTTATATTTTTACTGATATTTCATTGGTGTTAGTTGCATATATTGATGCAGCAATCAAGTTTGTATTTGGAGTATATTTACTATTTTTTTCAAAACCATCAAAAAATAGATAACTCTCAGTTTGTCTAGGTGCTACCTTTTAACGATAACCTTATGCTATCGTTAAAAAGTATGTGGATATGTTCCCGCATACGAACGTAACTACGTGATATACTTAGTGTTCGCTCATTTCATGTGGAGGGCGTAGTTTTGTTGACGAAATCACACAAGTAAAGAGGTAACAATGAACAAGATTAGCTTACAATGTTGAACATAAAGAAGATGTAGATGCTGTAATTGCATTAGTAAGAAAAGCAGGTGGAAAATTGTGAAAGAGCCACGGGAAGTTTTTTTGGGGGTGGATATCATGCATATTTTTCTGATTAAGATGGATTTTATTGGGAAGTTGCATGGGGTCCAAATTTTAAGTTTGACGAAAATGGACTATTGAAATTTTTGTAATTAAGGGAGATAGAAAAAATGGCTTCAAGTAAAGAATATTTAAATTTTATTTTAGAATAACTATCCGATTTGGAAGAAATAACATATAGATCAATGATGGGCGAATATATTGTTTATTATCGCGGAAAAATTGTTGGTGGAATTTATGATGATAGATTTTTGGTGAAGCCTGTTAAATCTGCAATAGCATGTCAGAAAAAGAGGAACCCACACTACAAACGCCGGAGACGGAGACTAGCATTTGTATGATATTTGTGCAAACTGTCCATATACAATGATACAAAATATCTGAAAATTCGACCACTTGAAATTTTGAGATATTTCATATATAATATAGAAACAACGTGTGGCATTTCAACTGCGTAAATCCAGTTGAAAATTCGCACGTTTATTTTATGTCACGAAGAGGAGGTAAAGTAAAATGAAACTGGTAAAAGCCGAAGGAGGAGACTCACTATGCCGAAGAGAAAAATAGAAATCAGCGATTATGCAAATGAAATCATAAAAGCACTGCCAAAGGGAGTGCTGCTGACGTCAAAGGCAGACAAGGTAAATTCCATGGTAATAGGCTGGGGTACGCTTGGAATAAATTGGTCAAGACCTGTTATAGCCGTGTATGTTCGTGAGGGAAGGTATACCAAAGGGCAGCTTGACAAGAATCCGGAATTTACCGTGAATGTACCCATTGGTGAATATGATAAAAGAATAATAGGCGTTTGTGGTGGCAAGAGCGGCAGGGATATAGACAAGATCAAGGAAGCTGGGCTTACCATAGTCGATTCGGAAGAAATTTCGGTTCCCGCTATTAAGGAATTTCCTTTGACACTGGAATGCCGAGTTATGTATGCCCAAAAGCAGGATTTATCTTTGCTTGACGAAGAAATCAACTCTACACTTTATCCTCAGAATATTGATGGGACAGCAGTTGGGGCAAATAGGGATCCACATACTACCTACTATGGAGAAATTGTTTCAGCCTATATTATTGAATAAGAAGCTCTAGTTTAAATTACAAATAGACCACCTTGCTAACAAAGGCGACAGGGAGCTCACAATTAAAGAAATACTTCTAAGTCATTATGGTTTAGGAGTATTTCTGCGTTTGTGGGTTTATATTCCAATATCAATCTTAATCCTGGACTTAAGTTCAGGTGAAATGATCCTCGAAAACACTAATCTTACTAATCAATTGTAAAATATAGATAATCCAAAGATATGACCCATTTGGTTGATTGTTGATTTGTCATCTACATTAAACCAAAAACGCATAACTATGGATTTTTATTGTTGAAAAAAGAAATCCACCAGCCTAGATGGTGGTTCTTCATTTTCGTAAGTATACGTACACTTACTGTTCTTGCTCCATTTAAAGTTTATATATTTTTTTTATTGTATAAATAGAGTAATTATAATTTGGTTATTTTTTCTTATTAGAATTGATTACATAAGAAACGGAGGGATATTATATGGAAATTATGCTTGAAACAAGAAATTTAACAAAGAAAATCAAAGGACAAATGATACTTGAAAATGTATCAATTAAAGTAGAAAAAGGAAAGATATATGGACTATTAGGACCGAATGGTG
>NZ_CDRRTB010000154.1:0-2268 GCF_977045075.1 Peptostreptococcus sp.
TAAGGCTTAGTCCCTAAATATAGGCAAATGTTTCAACATAATGACAACGTTATCTGCAAAAAGTAAAGATTATAAAAGGAAAGGCTAAATACTTTTATTATATTTAGTTATACATATAAAATAATGAAGCTAAATATGATATCTTTAATAAATTAACATATAAAATTAAGTAATATATATTTAACAAAGGTCTTTTTAAATAATAAAAAACCACTTGACAACTTAATAAAAATAAACTTATAATAATATCAATAAAGAAAATTAAAGTATTATACTTTTTTAACATGCATTTACAAAAATAAAATAAGTGGTTAAAAAGTAACAGAAGGGAGTAATTTATGACAAAGAAAAGTAATTTTAAAGACATCCTAACTTTTGGCTTTGCCCTGTTTGCCATGTTCTTCGGAGCAGGTAACTTGATATTCCCACCATATTTGGGAATTATATCAGGACCAAGCTGGTTCGTAGGATTTGCTGGCTTCACAATAGCGGATGCTGGTTTGGCTTTATTAGCAATTGTAGCGATTGCCCTATGTGAGGGTGACATAATGAAGTTATTTGAAAAGATAGGTAAGGGTCCTGCAATCCTATTAAGTTTTGCAGACATCATGTGTGTAGGTCCACTACTAGTAATACCTAGAACAGGAGCAACAACATATGAAATGGGTATAACTCCAATTTTTGGACAGAATACACCTATTCTTCTAGTAACTATTATATTCTTTATATTAACATTTGTGTTGACAGTTAGACCATCTAAGGTTATAGATATTGTTGGTCAGGTCTTGACACCATTCTTGATAATTGCCCTACTAGTAATCATAGTAAAGGGTGTAATATCACCATTGGGTCAGCCAGTTGCAGAGCCGATGATAGCCAATATATTCCAGAGAGGTATCACTGATGGTTACCAGACAATGGACTGTTTCGTTCCACTAGCAGTTGGTGCAGTATTAATCCTTACTCTAAAGGAAAAGGGCTACACTGAATCTAAGGACCAGGTGAGCCTATTAGTAAAGGCTGGTGTGGTTGCATGTATAGGTCTTGGCGTAATCTACGGTGGATTAACTTACCTAGGAGCAACAGTATCTTCTATGTATGGTGTTGATGCTCAGAAGTCACAGGTTATAGTAAATATAACTCACCTACTATTAGGTAACTCAGGCAAGACTGTATTGGCAGTAGCGGTAGCATTAGCATGTCTGACTACATCAATAGGATTAACATCTGCAAGTGCAGAGTACCTATCAGGTCTTACAAAGAATAAGGTTAGCTATGCAGCCTTTGTAGCAATCATTTGTGTATTCTCTACAGGAGCTGCTACAATAGGTGTTGCTGGATTGGTAATGATCGCCAACCCAATACTTGCTATAGTTTATCCTCCAACAATAGTTCTAATAGTATTAACTATTGCTAGAAGTAAGGTTAAAAGCGATAAAGTATATAGTTTTGCAGCATATGTAACACTTATAGTGAGTGTATTAACTCTAGTTTCTACTAAGGTCCCAGCTCTTGACTTCATAAACAAGCTACCACTGGCTAACTTAGGATTCAACTGGATTATACCAGCTATCATAGCAGGTATCATAGGAGCTCTTGTAGGAAAGAAGAAGCTTGCCTAATAAAAATATAGAAAAAGCAAAAAACTTGCTTAAATAAAGTATGTTTGGGTAAATTAATAATGCACATAAAATAACTCAAGATAAACTAATAAAAGTAAAAAGGTAGCCATTTGAACTCGGCTACCTTTTTATTTGACCTTTTTTGCAAATAGCTGTATAATTAAAGTAAATAATAAATAGGTAGAACTTATTATATCGCAATTAGCTGAAAGGGGTGTTTTTTATGACAACTAAGAAGATATTGGTTCCGATTGATGGAACAGAGAGAAGTATGCACTCTTTGAATTTTATTAAGGAAAATTATTCTCCTGAAAAAGTAGAACTGCATATCATAAATGTAAAGGAACTAGTTTTCATAGATGGAATTTCTATGAGTGATGAGATTAAGACTTCTGAAAAGAACGGTAGGGAACTACTAGACAAGGCTAGACAATTGGTGAGCGAGTATAAGACAGAGGCATCATTTACTTTTGGCTATGCGGGTGATGAAATCGTAAGAAATGCTGGGGAGCTTGGAATTGACGTGATCGTAATGACTAAGTCAACTAAGAAGGGCTTAACTAGGATGATTGGTTCTTGTACAGCCTATGTTTTAAAGCATGCTAAGTGTACTTTAGTTATAGTACCTGAATAGACTATAGCTAGA
>NZ_CDRRTB010000155.1:0-2184 GCF_977045075.1 Peptostreptococcus sp.
AGATATTGATGAAAATAATCCACCAAAAGGGAATGGATTTTCAGGAATTACATTAGCCTACAATGTTGAACATAAAGAAGATGTAGAGACTGTAATTGCATTAGTAAGAAAAGCAGGTGGAAAAATTATAAAAGAGCCACAGGAAGTTTTTTGGGGTGGATATCATGCATATTTTTCGGATTTAGATGGATACTGTTGGGAAGTTGCATGGGATCCAAATTTTAAGTTTGACGAAAATGGACTATTGAAATTTTAGTAATTAAGAGAGATAGAAAAAATAGCTTCAAGTAAAGAATTTTAAATTTTATTTTAGAGGTTGATTGTATAATCAAGTTGAACAATTAAATAAAAAATCTATTGCTATACTTCTGTGGTAGAATGTAGGTGTCAAAGTATAGAGGAAATGTTAAGCGTTACAAGGCAAAGGTAGGACAGGCTACATACCAGAAGAAATTACTAACGGTGTCAGAAGTAGCCCTAGGGTAATGCTGTTAGATGATGACGCTAGATGGTTAATCAAAGAGGTTAATGATGCATGGGTAGAAAACTACAAGGATAGAGTAAGAAGAGATATACATAAGCTTTCCTATACACCTGATATGCAGGATGAAAGCTTGGTAATAACTTAAGTGGTGTGTCGATAAGATATAAGATACTGGCCATGGAACAGATAAGAAGTAACAAGGAAAGTTACTAGACAGCAAGCTTATGAGGATATACTAAGAACTTCTAAAAAATCTAATAGAGGTGTTGATAAAAAATTAGGTTTAGAAAGGTACGGTAAAAATTATGAGTAGAGAATATAAATACATATATAATATATGTGATCAATTTGCAGAAGATTTATTTATAAGGCAATGTGAGGCACTGGAAAAATTTATACCTAACATAAAAAAGGGTCAGTTTTTACATGATGTTGATGATTCTAAAATACAGTATTATTATATCGATGGAAAAGAACTAAGGGTATTTAATGATTTTGACATCGATGGATTGTATGTAGAGTCAGATATAGAATTAACACAGTTTTTCAAATAGAGGTGATATAATGGACAATATGAAAATAGTGTACAAGGTCCTTTCAGAAGTCGATAAACAGATGGATGATATAAGCTTTGATGAATCTTTTATCAAAGATTTGAAAGCAAGTGATAATCGAGTTAATAAGATAATTGAAACTTTGTTAGATGAGGGGTATTTAACTGGAATAAAGATATCAAAATTAAAAACAGGTAATATAGTTATGTTTATGAGTCCTAGGCTAACAATAAAAGGGATGGAGTTTCTACAAGAAAATTCTGCAATGGAAAAAATAAAGAATGGTTTGAAAGATATTAAAGACGTAAGACCATTTATATAATTTGTTTGACACCTCTTTTAAGGGGTGATATAATACAAGTATACAAATGAAGAGTGTTCGATATACAATATATCAAGGACAAAAAAGGGAAGAGTTGCCGCTCTTCCCTTTAAACATTATTTCTTTTTATTGTCTAGGAATTGTATTGCATAATGCAATATAAGACCAGCGACTATAGGGCAAATAACATTTCCCGCTATGAAAAGTGTCCAGTTAATCAATATATCACCTCCTTTAGAGGGATAGGACATACATATTATATCATTAAACCAAGCAATCCGAAAAGTATTGCTTTTTTGTTATATTTGCAATTTGATTTTATTCGTAGATTGGAATATACTATTGTTGATGAGTGTAGCTGTAAAGTTATTTACGGAGAGATTATGATGGAATATTTATCAATAAAGCAAACATCAGAAAAGTGGGGTATTACAGTTAGAAGAATACAGATTCTTTGCACGGTTGGACGTATACCTGGTGCCACAAAGGTTGGCTCATATTGGGCTATTCCTGTAGACGCTGAGAAACTATAATGGAATTTATTTTTAAACAAAGAGAAATTAGAAATCTTAGGGAGGTATTTATGTTTTTTTTAAATTATAATAAAGATGAAAAGTTGGAATTTAATTATAAGAGAGCCTGTGGTTTATGGTTAATTGTAGTAGCGATGATTATTTCATTGGCAACTTTGACAGGAGGAAAACAAATCATCAATATGCAAGTATTTTGCATTGGATATGTTATCAGTTTTTTCTCAATAAATATGAATAAAAAAGTGTTGAATAAACTATCCAACGGTTCGTCGAGTAAATTTCAAGATAAAG
>NZ_CDRRTB010000156.1:0-2128 GCF_977045075.1 Peptostreptococcus sp.
CGAAGGTAAAGCCTATGGGCGAGGTACCAGTTGGGGCCAGGCTAAAGATTGATTGGACATCTATTAAAAAGATAGAGGAGTCAGAGGCTGTCCTGTATAAGAAAATGAAAAGTGGTACGCCTAGGAAGAAGTTTGATCCAAAGGAAAGTATCCATAAAATTTTACCAGAAGGCTTTGAGCTTTTGGCTCAGCCAGGTGCCTTCAAGGAAAATATAGTATTTAAGGCCAATCCGGTTACAGGAGGGGCCAGCTTCCAGAAGATTACACAGAAGTTTGGTAGGGCAAGAGCCATGAAGATCTATGAGTTTAAAATAGAAAACGACTATGGTGTTCCAACCAAGCCTTCTAAGAATATAACAATAAAGGCCAAGCTAGCATCGAATATAGTGAGGCCTAAGGTTTATAGGCTTGCTGATATGGCTGAAATGAATACATCTCTTTCGGGCGATACAGCTTCATTTACGACTGATACCTATGGCGAATTCGCCTTTGTTTCTTCAGATGGTTCAGCCAACCAAGCAAAGACTGGCAACATGCCGAATAATGGTTCAAAGGGACTTGCAGGTGTAAGCAATAATAAATCCAAGGTAAATAGTGGTAAAAAGTCAGCTGATACAAGGGAGAGTGATAAGTCAAAGGCTAGCAATGGTAGGCCTATACCGACCTCTGTTAGCCAGTTGAACAATGATTCTACTGATTTTACTTCTAGTAGTCAGCCGGCACAAACAGACCAGGCTAGCCAGGTTGATGTAGGAACAAAACCAGTAAGGTCCAAGGAAAATCCAAAGGTCATATTTTACTGTGTCTTGATACTTGCAGCCATAATTGGAGGGTCAGCCTATGTATACATTAGGTTTAGCAAACGTTTGATTTATGAATTCAAGTATAATAGCTACCTGAAGAATAAGATGAATGAATTTAATAAGGTAAGGGATAGCTTATAGGGAAAGGTGGAGGATAGGATAAAATGCAATATATAAATAAAGGAATATTTAACAAGCTGTCAATACTAGCCTTCATCTTGATGGTATGCTTCTATATGTCAACCGGTATTTCATTTGCTGGTGAAGTATACACTGCAAATGCCCATGGCCACTATTCGCATCCTGTGAGTGGTGCTATTGAGGATCCAGGCAATAATCCTGGTATTGGTGAAGGAATGGTATCCAATGTAGTATATGGTACAGCCCTTATAGAAAAGGATGATGATGGCAAGCTATATGCAACTGTAAGATACAACCTAAGGGACAAGATCAGTAAGTTTAGCTTCAATGTACAGAAGAAGGGTGATAGTGGATGGACAGAGGTTCCCTTCCAGGAAACTCAGAATGCCGGATCTACTGGAGATTTTAGGTTTGAGATACCTTCTACTGATTGTGTTGTAAGGGCTACATTTTTCGTTGATCCAATGTCCAGGTCGGTAGTCTTCTATATAGACTTTGATGCCCTAGAGGCTGGTAATACAGACTTCAAGGCCCTGGTTTCCACTGGGGGAACAGGTCAGTCATCAGGAGCAGGCAGTCAAGCCTCGGCTACAACAAACAATTCTACTAGCTCCGAAGCTAGCCCTGCTGGGTCTTCAAGTCCATCAAATTCATCAACTAGTCAGTCTACATCCAAGGTTAAGACTAATGCTAGCTCAAATGACAAGGGGAAGACTTTGATGGCTTCATCCAACAAGGTTACTCCAAAGACGGGTACTACAAGTAGTAATGGTACAGCCCCTGCAGGTGGTGGAGACAGTGATAAAAAAATAAATCAGGGAGACCTGGGCTATGACCATGGTCTTCTGACTAATAAGGATTTTGGAGATAGCAAGACCCTGATGGATGGTCAGGATGCTGAGGCCCCTTGGGGTATTGTTACCAAGGTTTTATTTACTATAGTAGTGGTCCTAGTAGCCATAATATTAGCTGCTATACTATTTGGTGCAATTGCCCTAGTTTTAGGCTTTAACTACCTAAAAAATAAAAACAATTCTTTGGCTGATGATTTGGAAGACCAGGGCTTAGAATTTGATGAGCTAGAAGATAGGGAAATTCTGTGTGAACCAAGTGGGGTGGCAGGCTATGAATAAGAAAATACGCTTTATAGGACTGGCCTTATGTCTAGTTGCTTGTCTTCTAGG
>NZ_CDRRTB010000157.1:0-2018 GCF_977045075.1 Peptostreptococcus sp.
ATGCAAAGAAACGTGAAGTATCTTCCTACAGTAAAAATACTCGAAAGCACATAGAATAAGGCTTTACGAGCATTTAAGAAAATATAAAAAGATAATTAGAAATTTATACTTTGTTTAGTATTAAAAAGATCTAAGACACTCGTAAGGGGGATTAAGTATATGAGATTATTAAAGTCAAAGAGAAATATATTTTTTTCAATATGTATAGCAACAGTCCTAGTTTTATTCACATTAGTATTTATAATTAATAGGAGCCTATCCTATAACGATTTACTCAATACTCAAAAGGAAGTCACTATATCGCATGTATATATAGAAGGCCTTATGCCTAATGACATAGGAAAAATAAAAAAGGAAGTGGAGGTCAACTACCTGGGCCAGGAGCAATATTATGATGGAAATAAGGCCAGGTCAGACAAATACTTCACCCTTATAAATATAGATAGGGATATCTTAAAAATACATGGGCTTAGCCTCTTGAATGGTAGATTTCCAGACAAGGGTAACGAGGTAATCCTAGAAAAATGGGCCAAGGATAACATGAAAAAATATATCAGTGGGGACTATATCTACCTTGACCTCTACCATAGGGGGCCACAAAAATTCAAGATAGTTGGCCTATTGGGGGACAATTCTTTAAATAAGAACCAGTCAAAGATAGAAATTTATAGAAAAATTGAAGATAGTCATAGTCCTAGGGATATCTATATAAGCCTTAGTGACAAGGCTAATAAGGTAAATTCAATATCCTTCCTATCAAAATATGCCAAGAACAAGGGCTATAATATGCGCACAAACAAGATACTATTAGAAAAAGAGGCCCTGTATAGTAATATTTTTTCAAAGGACATGCTCCTTATGAATATCCTATTTTTCTTGATCATGTATTTTTCCATAAAGGGGATTTACTATATATCTATAAGGGATCGTATGAGAGAGTTTGGAGTCTTAAGGGCCATAGGAATAGAGAATAGGACCCTATATGGGAATATTATTGGAGATATCCTATACCAGTCCCTACTGCCAGCCCTTACTGGTATTATAATTGGTGGCCTATTGTCATTTTTATTTAGAAATACCATTAAGAGCCTTTACAACCTAGACTCCTTTAAGATAGTCCTAGACTATCATATTATATTGGTAATGATACCTGTAATATTAGCCTGGCTGGCCCTATCCTTGGATAATTATAAGAAGATAAGAAGGGGGACTATTACCAGCTTATTAAACTTTGAAAATGAGGATACAGGAAATAAATCCCCTAGGATAAGGAGTATACCTACAAGGAATCTTATAAGCAAGATACCCCTAAACAACCTCCTAAAGAACAAGTACAAGACCCTATTTATGACCCTATCTCTAGGTATAATATCATCACTTTTAATTGCTGGTGTATTCTACTCTAATATGAAAAATATTGCCATAAACCAGGCCATAAAGTATGAAAACAAGGACTATATACTATCTATAAATGCCTTTTATACGGCTAATGAGGTTTCTGGTTTGGATCAAAATGAACTAAGTCAAATTAAAAATATAAGGATAAATAATAAGAGTGCAATAAAAGATGCTGATGGTTTCAAGGTGCTCCAGGGAAGAATGATCATAAATGACCGGGATAAAATAAGAGACCTTTCATTTTTCAAAGACCTAAATACTACTGGTGGAGAATATACTAAGAAGGTTCTAAAGTGGATATTTAGGGAAGATAGTGGTCAATATGAGGTAAAATCAAATATAATAGGCATCAATGACGCCTATCTAAATAAAATAAGAAATTCATTGAAATTTTCAGACTCAGACCTGGAAAAGTTTAAAGAAGGCCAGGGGGCTATCTTGTACAATCCACCAAACAGCAAGGGACAAGGAGTGCTCAACTACAAAAACAAGGATATAATTAGTTTTAAGCACAATATTAAGTACTATGAAAACTTGGATTCACCTGATGACAATGAAATCTTTAAAAATTTAGACCTTCAAATACTTGGACAGGTTGATAACTTAGGTGTATACACCCA